>JAFMJM010000008.1 GCA_017853455.1 Acidimicrobiia bacterium
GCGCTGCGGCGGATGATGCAGGACGGCCTGCGCGACCGCAACGGCGACGACCTGATGGGCCTGCGCGAGATGCTCGAGCGGCTCCGGGACCGTCGGCGCGAGATGCTCGAGCGGATGGACCTCGGCGGCGTCTACGAGGACATCGCCGAGCGGCTGCGCGAGATCGTCGACCAGGAGCGCGAGGGGATCGAGCGCCGACGCGACGACGTCGCCCGCGGTGGCGACGACCGCGAGCAGGACATCGTCAACGCCACCGCCGACGCCCGCGAGCGCCAGCTCGACGAGCTGCCCCCCGACCTGGCCGGGCGCGTCCAGGAGCTCCAGCAGTACGAGTGGATGGACGACGACGCCCGCCGGCAGTTCGAGGAGTTGCTCGGCGAGCTGCGCGAGCAGTTGATGCAGTCGTACTTCAACCAGATGTCCGAGGGCATGCAGAACCTGACGCCCGAGCGCATGGCCCAGATGAAGGACATGCTCGCCGAGCTCAACGAGATGCTCGAGCAGCGGGCCCGGGGAGAGGAGCCCGACTTCGAGGGCTTCATGGACCGCCACGGCGAGTTCTTCCCCGGCGACCCGCAGTCGCTCGACGAGCTGCTCGAGCAGATGGCGCAGTCGATGGCCCAGATGCAGCAGCTGCTCAACTCGATGACCCCCGAGCAGCGCGCCCAGCTCCAGGCCCTCTCCGACTCGCTGCTCGAGGACATGGACCTGCGTTGGCAGATGGACCAGTTGGGGCGCAATCTCGCCCAGGCGTTCCCGCAACTGCCCTGGGAGCGGTCGCTCGACTTCCGGGGTGACGACCCCGTCTCGATGGGGCAGGTCCCGAGCCTGCTGGACGCGCTCGGCGACATGGACGCCCTCGAGCAGCTGATGCGCCAGGCCACGCAGCCGGGCGAGTTGTCGGAGGCCGACCTCGACCAGGTGCGCGACCTCCTCGGCGACGACGCCGCCCGGTCGCTCGAGCGCCTCGCCGAGCTCTCGAAGATGCTCGAGGAGGCCGGGCTGGTCGAGCGGCGCGAGGGCCGCATGGAGTTGACGCCGCGGGGCCTGCGGGCGCTCGGGCAGAAGGCCCTGGGTGACCTGTTCCGCAAGTTGGTCAAGGACCGCCAGGGTCGCCACGAGCTCCAGTCGGCGGGCACCGGGCACGACCCGGCCTACGAGCACAAGCCCTACGAGTGGGGAGACCCGTTCCGGCTCAACGTCGAGGAGACCATCAAGAACGCCATCTGGCGTCAGGGCTCGGGCACCCCGGTCCGGTTGCTGCCGGTCGACTTCGAGGTCGAGCGCACCGAGCAGACGACCCGCAGCGCCACGGTGCTGATGCTCGACGTCTCGATGTCGATGCCGATGCGCGACAACTTCCTGCCGGCCAAGAAGGTCGCCATGGCGTTGCACTCGCTCATCACGGGGCAGTACCCGCGCGACTACTTCGGGCTGGTGTCGTTCGGCTACGTCGCCCGGGAGGTCAAGCCCGAGCGGCTGCCCGAGCTCTCGTGGGACTTCGAGTACGGCACCAACATGCACCACGCCTTGCTCATCGCCCGCAAGCTCCTGGCCAAGCAGACGGGCACCAAGCAGGTGATCATGGTCACCGACGGTGAGCCGACGGCGTACATCACCCCCGACGGCCACCCCCACTTCACCTACCCGAACATCACCGTCCCGGCCCAGGAGGCCCTCAAGCAGGTGAAGTTCGCCACCCGCGAAGGCATCCGGATCAACTCGTTCGTGCTCGACGACGGCTGGAACCACAACCTGCGGGCGTTCATCGAGCGGATGTCGGCGATCAACAAGGGGCGGGTCTTCTACACCTCGCCCGACAACCTGGGCGACTACGTGCTGGTCGACTTCCTCGAGCAGCGGCGCGCGCACCGGCGCGCGAGCTGACGACGGGTCACCGGTCGGCGAGCACCCGCTCGTAGGCCGCGAGCGTGGCGGCGTCGAAGCAGACGAACCGCACGAGTTCGACGGCGGTCGGAGTGGTGGACACGGTGGCGACGGCCACCTCGGTGGCGGCGTCGAGGGGGTAGCCGAAGACGCCGGTGGAGATCGCGGGGAACCCGATCGACCGGGCCCCCACGGCGTCGGCCTCGCGGAGGGCGGCGCGGTAGGCCCCGGCCAGGAGCTCGGGCTCTTCGGCCCCGCCGCCGTGCCAGACCGGTCCGACGGCGTGGACGATCCAGCGCGCGGGCAGGGCGAACCCTGGGGTGGTCCGGGCGTCGCCGGTGGGGCAGGGGGCGACCGCCGCGCAGGCGACGTCGAGGCCGGGGCCGGCAGCGGCGAAGATCGCCCCGCACACGCCGCCGCCCCGCACCAGGCCCACGTTGGCGGCGTTGACGACGGCGTCGAGGGGTTCGCGGGTCAGGTCGCCGAGGGTCGCCTCGAGCGTCGGCGGGGTCGTGGTGGGCACGCCCCGACGCTATCGGGCGGCCCCGGGGCGGGTTCGGGCCGTGAAATTCGGGCAAATCGGGCAAGAATCGTCGAAAATCCGGCGCTCCCACTTGCACGAGGCCTCACCGGGCGACAAGAGTGACAACGTTGTAATTCCAAGGCCGTCATTCGCCGACCCGGCGGCCATCCGCCGGATCCACGTGCAGGCGACCCAGGGGGAACCCGTTGCAGGTCCATGACATCGTCAGACTGCTCAACCAGGAGCCGGTCGAGGAAGAGCGTCGCTGGCAGGAGCGAGCCAACTGCCTCGGGGTCGACCCCGACCTGTTCTTCCCCGAGCGCGGGGCGAGCACCCGGGAGGCCAAGGCCGTCTGCAAGGGCTGTGAGGTCCGCGACGACTGCCTCGAGTACGCCCTCGCCAACGGCGAGAAGTTCGGGATCTGGGGTGGTCTCTCCGAGCGGGAGCGCCGACGGGTCCGGCGTCAGCGGGCGCTCGAGCGCCGCGGCATCGCCAGCGCCTGACGCTCAGCCGATCGCCCGGTCCGCCAGGCGGGCCTCGACGGTGACGTCCCGGCTCCACCCGACCCGCGCCACGAAGTCGGCGCGGCAGCGCGCGTAGGCAGACGCCGGCATCAGGCCGACCAGCTCGACGTGCGTCACGGACCGCCCCGCCGCCTCCACGCGCTCGCGCACCGCCTCGCAGGCGTCGTCGACGCCGCACCGCTCGAGGTCGACCACGTTCATCGACACCTGACTCGCGCCGGCCCCGGGCAGGGCCAGCCCGAGGGCCCGGAGTCCGGGCAGACCACCGTCGCGCTCGCGCACCTCGCGGGCCACCCGGCGGGCGAGCGTCGGGTCGGCGACGTCGAGCCAGCAGTTGACCGCGACCAGCGGGGGCCGGGCCCCGACCGCCACGGCACCGAGGGATGGGTGTGCCCGGGCCGGCCCGTGGTCGGGGGCCCGTCCGGTGAACGCCGTGCGGCGGGCGTCGGGGAGCGAGCGGCCCTCCGGGTCGGCCCGGTCGTAGAGGAACACCGGCACCCCCAGTTCGTCGGCGATCCATTCGGCGAACCCGCCGGCGGCCGCGGCGGCGGTGTCCGGGTCACCGGTCAGCGCGACGAACGGCACGACGTCGAGCGCCCCGAATCGGGGGTGCACCCCGGACTGCGCGCGGAGGTCGCAGTGGTCGGCCACCGCCCGGGCCAGTGCCCGGGCAGCGTCGGTGGCTCCGTCGGGTCCGGGCCCGGCGAGCGTGAACACGCTGCGGTGGTGGTCGGGGTCGGCGTGCCGGTCGAGGAGCGAGACTCCGCAGGCGTCGGCCAGGGCGTCGAGCACCCGGACGTCGCGTCCCTCCGACACGTTGGGCACGCACTCCAGCACGCCGTCAGTATGGGGCCTGTCTAGGCTCGCCCCGTGCGCATCGGGCTGGCTCTGCCGCAGTACGACTACTCCGTCCCCGGCGAGGACCCGCTGCGGTTCGGCACCGTCGTCGCGCAGGCCCGGGCCGCCGAGGCCGCCGGGATCGACTCCCTCTGGCTCTCCGACCACCTCTTCCTCGACCTGGCCAAGTACGGCGGGCCGGCCACCCGCTTCGGCGCGCTCGAGCCGATCGCGGCGTTGGCGGCGCTCGGCGCGGCGGTGCCGCGGGTCCGGCTCGGCACGCTCGTGCTGTGCGAGGCCCTGCGCCCCGCCGCCGTGCTCGCGAAGTCGCTGGCGACCCTCGACCGGATCCTCGACGGCCGCCTCGACGTCGGCCTCGGGGCGGGGTGGTACGAGCCCGACTACGAAGCGATCGGCATGGCCATGCCGCCCCCGGGCGAGCGCATCGACCGCCTGCGCGAGGCGCTCACCGTGGTGGGCGGGCTGCTCGGCGGTGAGCCACTGACGTTCGCGGGCCGATTCCACTCGGCCGCCGGAGCCGTCCTCGAGCCGCCGCCCGTGCAGACGCCGCGGCCGCCCCTGTTCGTCGGCGGCAAGGGCGACCGGGTGCTGCGCGCCGCGGTCGACCTCGCCGACGGCTGGAACGCCTGCTGGGTCTGGACCCCGGACGCCTACCGCGAGCGCCTGGCCGTCCTGGAACGCCACTGCGAGGTCGTGGGTCGGGACCCCGCCACCGTGTGGCGCTCGCTGGGCCTCTACGCCCTGGCCGGGGAGGACGAGACCGACCTGGCCCGTCGGTTCGAGCGTCTGCGGGCCAACAGCCCGGCCGGCGTGCTCGACGGCGTGACCCTCGACCAGTGGCGTGAGGGCCGCCTGGTCGGCACGCCGGAGCAGATCCGCGAGCAGCTCGCCGGTTGGGCCGGCCTCGGGGTCGAGACGGTGATCCTCGGGGTGGGGTCGGTGCCGTTCCACGTCGGGGACCCCGACGACGTGGCGCTCCTGGCCGAAGTCTGCGGGGCGGGCGGCCGGGGCTAGCCTGTGGCCACGCCGTGCCGAAAGGGATCCCATGAACCTCGGCCCCACCGAGCTCATCATCGTCCTGCTGATCGTCCTGCTGATCTTCGGCGGTGCCAAGCTCCCGAAGCTCGCCCGCTCGATGGGGCAGGCCTCGAAGGAGTTCAAGCAGGGCCTGACCGAGGGTGCCCCCGACGACGGCGACGAGTCGGCGGCCGACGGCGGCAAGGGTTCGAAGTCGGCGAAGTCCGCCAAGGCGGCCAAGGCCGACCCGGCGGCCGACGACACCGCGGACTCCTAGGCCCGACCCCGCCCGCCCGGGAACCCGGCCGGGCCGAGGGGCGTTGAACCGGTGACCGACGGTGTCCCCACCTGGGAGGAGATCGCCCGCGACCACGGGCGCTTCCTCTACGCGGTGGCCTACCGCCTGTCAGGGAACGACGACGAAGCCCAAGACCTCGTCCAGGAGTCGCTCATCCGCGTCCGGCGCGGACTCGAGCGCTACGAGCCGGGGTCGCTCGAAGGTTGGTTGGCCAGGATCGTGACGAACGTCTTCCTCGACGAGATGCGGCGCCGCAAGCGCCGCCCGACCGACGCCCTCCCCGACGATCCCGAGCGCGTGCTGCCGGCGGCCCCCGCCGCCGACGAGGTCTACGTGGGGCTGTCGGATGACATCCAGGCGGCGCTGTCGGCCCTGCCCGAGGAGTTCCGGGTGCCCGTCGTCATGTGCGACGTCGCCGACCAGAGCTACGAGCAGATCGCGGAGGCGCTCGGCGTGCCGGTGGGCACGGTCCGGTCGCGTCTGCACCGGGGGCGCAAGCTGTTGCGCGAGATGTTGTCGGAGCACGCCGCATGACCGCGTTCGATCCCACCGCCGGAGCCCCGTTCGACGACAGCCTGCTGTCGGCCTGGCTCGACGACGAGTGCACACCCGCCGAGGCCGCTGCGGTCGAGGCGGCGCTGGCCTCCCCCGACGTCGCCGCCCGGTTGGCCGAGGTCGCGTCGGCCCGGACCGCGGTGCGGTCGGCCCCCTGGCCCGAGCCGCCGGCCGGGTTCTGGGACCGGGTCCACGCGGCGGTCGACGCCGCCGACGGCGTCACCGACTCCGTGGCCGCACCCGCACCGGTCGTGGCCCTGCCCGTCCGTCGGCGCCCGACCCGCTGGGTCGCCGCCCTCGGCGCAGCAGCCGCCGCGGTCGTCGCCGCGGTGGTGCTCGTGCCCGGCCCGGCCACCGTCCGCCCGGCGGTCGGCACGTTGGTCGACGCCCACGCGCTGCGGTCGTCGATCCAGGGCGACGCCGCGAGCACCCTGGCCCCGATCGCCGTGAGCGCCGGGTTCCGCCCGTGAGCACCCCGGCCCGGTTCGCGCGCGCCGCCGTGGTCACGGTCGTGGCGGCCGGCGCCCTGGTCGGGTCGGCCGCGTGGCTCGTCCCCGACGCCGGCGCGGCCACCGACCCGGTGACGGTGCTCGAGCGGGCCCGGACCGCCACGGTGCGCGAGGACTTCTCGGGCACGGTCGAGGTCAGCTGGAAGGTCGACGGTCGGTGGCACGCCGAGCGCACGCCGGTCTCCGCCACCGGGGGCACCGTGCAGGTCGGGGCGGGCACCCGCCAGGCCGAGGGGCGCGGGCACGATCGCTGGGTCGCCGGCGTGAGCGGGTGGCGGGCCGGATGGGACGAGGCGGCCGACGCCCCGGCCCCGGCCCCGGACCGGCACTGGAAGCTGTCGGTCCGCCCGGGTCCGCAGATCGCCGGCCGGGCGACCGACGTCGTCACCGCCCGCGACCGGGCCACCGGGAAGCCCCGCCTGAAGGAGTTCACCGACCGCACCACCGGCGTGCTGATGCGTCGCACGGTGCTCGGTCCGGACGGGCGCCCGGTCCGCCGGGTCGGGTTCGTCGAGGTCAGCAAGCTCGGTGGGAGCCGGTCCACACCGCCGACCACCCCCGCCCGGCGGGCCGCCGACGCCGCCCGCACGCCCGCAGCGGTGCGCTCCGTGCCCGACTCGGTCGACGCCCCGGGCGCCGTTGGCGACCGCTACCGGCTGGTGAGTCGCTACCGGCGGGCCGACGGCACGGTGCAGCTCTACTACTCCGACGGGCTCTTCGGGGTGTCGGTGTTCGAGCGGGAAGGGACGCTCGACCGGGCGAGCCTCACGCGGGGCGATCCGGTCGACGTCTCGGGTGCCGACGCCGTCGGCTACGAGACGGCGGGCGGCACGGTGGTGGTGTGGGACCACGACGGGGTCGTCCGCACGGTGGTCTCCGACCTACCGGCGGCCGACCTGGCGGACTTCGCCCGGGGGTTCGACGACCGACACGATGCCGCGGGTGGCTGGCTCCGAGCCGTCGGCGACTACCTGCTCGGCCCCTTCGGCTGGCGCTGATCCCCGACGGGGCCTCGACTCGCGACCGGACCCGGCCTCGGGGGCCGGGTCCGGGACGCGGGGGATCGGAATGCCGTCCGGTGGGCCCCGGACGGCGTCGTCGGGTCAGACGGTGGCGGCGAGGCGGCGCGAGCGCATCATGCGGCGCCGCTCCCGCTCGGAGCAGCCACCCCACACGCCGTGCTCGATGCGGTGGGTCAGGGCGTACTCCAGGCACTCGGCCTTCACCGGGCACTCGGCGCACACCCGCTTGGCCCGCTCGACGCCCACCCCGTCGGAGGGGAAGAAGTCGCCCGGTGTGCTGGTGCGGCAGCTGGCCTCGTCCATCCAGGGCGGGGTCTGCAGGTCTGAGGGGGTCATCGTGTCGTCCACGTGATCCAGAACGCCCGCCGCCGGAGGGCGGTTCCCGACGGGTGGGTTTCTGTGCGTTTTCTTGCACAACTGTGCCGTCGGTCACCCTGGGCCGCCCCGATTCGGACCTTGTAGGGTGACGCCCGATGGACGAAGAACTCGAGTCCCTGCCGCCCGTCGGCCACGTCAAGATCGTCTACCTCGGTCCGGCGTCGCCCCACTGGGACGTCCACGCCGTGTTCGGCGACACCCGTCAGATCGACGAGTTCCGCACCCGGGTGATGGCCCGGCTGCAGCTCCTGCCGCACCACGACCCGCAGTTCCGGCGCAACCGCGAGCGGGTCAACCGCGACGCGGAGCGCGAGCGGCTCATCGTCGAGTGGGACCTCGGCTTCGAGGAGCCCGAGTCCTCCAACTGACCTGACCCGGCCGCGGCGCCGACGCCGCCGCCGCCGCGGGTGGTGGGGTCAGCCGATCTCGCCGGCCACCTCGGGTCGGTCGGTCTCGTGCACCGGGTACTCCCCGGTGACCATGAACACGACCCGCTCGGCGATCGTCACCGCGTGGTCGGCGATGCGCTCGTAGTGGCGGCCGACGAGGGAGATCTGCACGGCCTGCTGGACCGTCGCCTCGTCGGCGGGGGCCAGGGAGAGCACGTAGCGGAACAGGCTCTTGGTCAGCTCGTCCATGGCGTCGTCCATGTCGGCGAGCGCCCGTGCCCACGACGGATCGGTGTCGGCGTAGGCGTCGAGGGCCAGGCGGGTCTGGTTGGTCGCTTGGCGACCCATCTGGTCGATGATCCCCCGGACCTTGGGGTCGAGGGCGTTGGGGTAGAGGCGCCGGGTGGTCTTCGAGATGTTGACGGCCAGGTCGGCCGACCGCTCGAGCTCGTGCGCGATGCGCAGGGTGGCGAGGATCGTACGCAGGTCGGTGGCCATCGGCTGCTGACGGGCCAGCAGGGCGAAGCAGTGGTCCTCGACCTCGTGGGTGAGGTCGTCGATCAGGTCGTCGTTGCGGATGGCCTCGGCGGCCAGGGCGAGGTCGCCGTCGAGGAGCGCCTGGGTGCAGGCGGCGATCTGCTCGTTGGCGAGGGCGCCGAGCCGGATGACCGTGGCCCGCAGGTCGTCGAGGTGCTCGTGGAAGCTCTTGCGGGTCGTCGTGTCGATCGTGCCGTCGGTGGCCACCGGGGTCCTCCTCGTCAGCGGCATGGGGGTGCGGGCACCAGTCTGGCTGCTCGGAGAGCCCCGGGTGCCCGGGCGGACGGGCCGGCAACGAAGGTTCCGATGCTGTTTACCTTCCGTCCACCTCGTCGCCGGACGCCGGACGCCTGGCGTCCGTAGGTTGCCCCCCGTGAACCCGACCATCCACCAGGAGGCTCGTCAGAGCATGCAACGTCACCGTTTCGCCCGGATCGCCGCCGCGGCCGTCGCCGCGGTCGGTGTCCTCACCGCCGTCGGCGCGGCCCCGGCGGGTGCCGCCAAGGCCAAGCCGCTCGCCGCCGCCACCATCAACGGCTCCGGTGCGACGTTCCCCCAGGGCTACTACGACGCCTGCCGGGAGACGTTCAAGAAGGAGCAGCCCAACCTGACCGTCAACTACCCGAACCCGGGTGGAGGCTCGGGCAAGGGCCGTCAGGAGTTCGCCGACCAGGTCACCCAGTGGGGCGCCTCCGACGCTCCCTACCCGGCAGCCGACCTCGCCAAAGTCAAGGGCGGCTCGTTCCTCTACATCCCGACGGTGACCGCGCCGATCACGGTGTCGTTCAACGTGTCGGGGGTCAAGAAGCTCAACCTCGACGCCGCCACCATCGCCAAGCTGTTCCAGGGTGACATCACCGCCTGGAACGACCCGGCGATCGCCGCCCTCAACAAGGGCGTGAAGCTGCCGGCGACCAAGGTGACCATCGCCCGCCGCTCCGACTCGTCGGGCACCACCCAGAACTTCACCGGCTACCTGACGAAGGCCGCCGGCTCGGTCTGGAAGCTCGGCACGGGCTCGACCGTCACCTGGCCGGAAGGCAGCCAGGGCGGCGCCGGCAACCCGGGCGTCTCGGCGATCATCAAGGCGACCGACGGTGCCGTGGGCTACGTCGACTTCTCCGACGCCGTGGCGACCGGTCTGACCTACGCCTCGGTGTCGAACTCCACCGGCAAGTACATCGCCCCGACGGTGGCGGCAGCCACGGCGGCGCTCGAGGGCGTCACCCTGTCGGCCGACGGTCTCTACGACCCGCTGAACTCGCCGAACGCCAAGGCCTACCCGATCACCGCCCCGACCTGGCTGCTGGTCTACACCAAGTACGCCGACGCCAACGTCTCGGCGGCGGTCAAGGCCTGGGCCGAGCACCTCATCGGTGACTGCCAGGCGACGGCGGCGTCCATCGACTACGCCAAGCTGCCCAAGGCCTGGGTCACCCAGACCAAGGCCCGCCTGGCCCAGATCGGCTCGTAGGGCCCCCACGTCACGGCGGGAGGGGCGGGCCTTGGTCGGCCCGCCCCTCCACGCCATGATCCAGCTCCCATGACCTCTCTGCTCGAACCACCGAACCAGGTCTCCCCCGACGCTCCCCGCCCCCTCGTGGGCGGGGAGCGTCCGCCCGGCTTCATCGCCGACCGGGCCTTCCGCATCGTGGCGGTCGCCGCCGGCGTGCTGGTCCTGCTCGTCCTCGCGCTCATCGTCTACGCCACGGTCAGCAAGTCGGCCGACTGGTTCTCGAGCGAGGGGGTGGGTGGCGTTCTCTCGACCACCTGGGAGCCCTCGACCGGGCACTTCGGCGCCGGGGCGCTCATCCTGATGACCCTGATCGTCGCCGCGGTCGCGCTCGTGATCGCGGTCCCGATCAGCATCGGCATCGCGCTCTTCGTCACCGAGATCGCGCCCCGCCGGGCCCGCCTGCCGATCGTCTTCGTGATCGACCTGCTCGCCGCGATCCCGTCGGTGGTGTTCGGTCTCTGGATGCTCCGCCAGCTCGCCGGCCCCCTCGCCGACGTCTACGGGAGCGTGCACGACGCCGTCGGTGGCGTTCCGCTGCTCGGTGATCTGTTCGGCGACCCGAGCGCCTCGGGGCTGGCGCTGATGACCGCCGGGCTCGTCGTCGGGATCATGATCACGCCGATCATCACCGCCATCACCCGCGAGATCTTCGCCACCACCCCGGTCGCCCAGAAGGAGGCGACCCTGGCGATGGGCGCCACCCGCTGGGAGATGATCCGCGGCGCCATGTTCCCCCACGCCCGCAGCGGCGTCGTCGCCGCGGTGATCATCGGGTTCGGGCGGGCGGTCGGCGAGACCATCGCGGTCGCGCTGGTGGTCGGCTCGTCACAGAAGCTCTCCGCCAACCTGCTCGGGCCCGGTGACACCATGGCCGGCATCATCGCCAACCAGTTCGGCGAGGCCGCCGGGGTCCAGCGCTCGGCGCTCATCGGGCTCGGCGTGGTGCTGCTCGTGCTCACCATCGTCGTCGGGGCCTTCGCCCGTTGGGTCATCCGGCGCTCGAACCGGCGGATGGGGTTGGCGGCGTGAGCGCCGTCCCGACCACCGTGGCGGCTCCCGGGGCTTCGATCCTGCGCCCGCGGCGCGGCACCGGCGCCCGTCGGTTCCGCAGTGGCCTGGCGACCACGCTGATCGTGCTCGCGTTCGTCGTGGCGCTGGTCCCGCTCGTGGCGGTGGTCTGGTACGTCACGAAGCAGGGTCTGAAGGTGTTCTCGTGGACGTTCCTCACCACCGATCTGCCCTTCAGCACCCGCAGCGTCGAGGGGGGGATGGGGCCGGCGGTCGTCGGCACGATCGTCATCACCCTCGGTGCGACCGCCATGGCCGTGCCGCTCGGCGTCCTCGGAGGCATCTACCTCAACGAGTACGGCGGGCGCAGCCGGTTCGCGTCGCTGGTGCGGTTCCTCTCCGAGGTCCTCACCGGCGTGCCCTCCATCGTGATGGGGCTGTTCGTCTACACGTTCTGGGTCCTGCGGGTGAAGGAGCAGACCGGGTTCGCCGGCGCGCTCGCCCTGGCCTGCCTGATGCTGCCGGTCGTCATCCGCACCTCCGAGGAGATGTTGCGCCTGGTGCCCCACGAGCTGCGGGAGGGCAGCCTGGCCCTCGGGAGCCGGCAGTCGCGCACCATCCGCACCGTCGTGCTGCCCCACGCCGCCCCGGGGATCGTGAGCGGGTCGCTGTTGGCGGTGGCCCGCGCCGCCGGTGAGACGGCGCCGCTGCTCTTCACCATCGGGGCGATCCAGACCGCCAACTGGAGCCTGTTCTCCGGGACCAACACCGCCCTGTCGACCCAGATCTTCGGGAACGCCAACTCGCCCTTCCTCCCGGCCCAGGACCGGGCGTTCGGGGCGGCGTTCACCCTCATCCTGATCGTCTTCGTCGCCACCGCCCTGGCCCGGGTGGTGACGATCCTGTACACCCGCCGGACGTCGGGAGCGTCGTGAACCCGGAGGAACCCGTGACCGACATGATGGCTGCCACCCCGGCCGAAACTACGATCGCCGACGTGACCGATCCCGGGCCGGGCGACTCCTCCGTTCCGCCCGAGCCGACCGGACCCGTCCGCGAGAACGTCTTCGTCCTCGACGGGGTGGAGGTCCGCTACAGCGGCGTTCGGGCCGTCACCGGGGTCGACCTCGACATCGCCCGCAACGAGATCACCGCCTTCATCGGCCCGTCGGGCTGCGGCAAGACCACGGTGCTGCGGAGTCTCAACCGCATGCACGACCTCACCCGCGGGGCCGAGGTGCTCGGCTCCATCACCTACCACGGTGAGAACCTCTACGGCCCCAAGGTCGACCCGGCCGAGGTGCGTCGGCGGATCGGGATGGTCTTCCAGAAGCCCAACCCGTTCCCGAAGTCGATCTACGACAACATCGCCTACGGGCCCCGCATCAACGGCACCCGCAAGCGGGCGGTGCTCGACGACATCGTCGAGCACGCCCTGACGCGCGCCGCCCTCTGGGGCGAGGTCAAGGACAAGCTCAAGTCGAGTGCCCTGTCGTTGTCGGGCGGTCAGGCCCAGCGCCTGTGCATCGCCCGGTCGCTGGCGGTCGAGCCCGACGTGCTGCTCATGGACGAGCCCTGCTCGGCCCTCGACCCGATCGCCACGGCGCGGATCGAGGACCTCATGGAGGAGCTCAAGGAAGACCTCACCATCGTGATCGTCACCCACAACATGCAGCAGGCCGCCCGCGTGTCGGACCGCACGGCCTTCTACACCGCCGAGGCCGACGAGCACGGTCGGCGGGTGGGTCGCCTGGTCGAGTACGACGTCACCGAGACGATCTTCACGAAGCCGTCCGACCCGCGGACGGAGGGCTACATCACCGGGAGGTTCGGGTGAAGCTCTGGCCGTCGACCCACGAGGACCTCGGCCCGGCCCTCGAGGAGTACCGCGCCCTCGCCCTCGACGCCACCGCCGACCGCGAGCGGGTGGCCCTGGCCGTCGCCTCGGCCGACGTCGGCATCGTCGTCGTCGACGCCCAGGGGCGCGAGGTCGTCCGCAGCCTCGGGGCCGAGCGCTTCCGGGCTGCCCGCCACGCCGACGCGCTGGCCCACGAGGTCATCGAGCGCCTGCTCCGGGGTGCCCTCGCCGGCGAGGAGGCCGAGGAGGAGCTCTCCCTGTTCGGCCCGCCGCGCGAGACGCTGGTCGTCCTGGGAGTGCCGTTGCGCAACACCTCGATGGAGATCGTCGGTGCCGCCGCGTACGTCCGCGACATCACCGAGCTGCGCCGGGTCGAGAGCGTGCGGCGCGACTTCGTCGCCAACGTGAGTCACGAGCTCAAGACCCCGATCGGCGCCATGGCGTTGCTCGCCGAGACCTTCCAGGCCACCGACGACCTCGAGGTCGGGCGGCGGCTCGCGGCCCAGCTGCACCGGGAGGCCGAACGCCTCGCCCGCATCGTCGACGACCTGCTCGACCTCAGTGAGGTCGAGGCCCATCAGCGCACCGCACGCGACCGGGTCCCGGTGGCGCGGGTGGTCGCCGAGGCCGTGGACCGGGTGCGGCCACACGCGCTCGCCCGCGACATCCCGTTGGCCGTGGCCGACGACGGTGGTGACGAGGTCGTCCTGGGCGACGTTCGCCAGCTCGTCGGCGCGCTGACCAACCTGCTCGACAACGCGGTCAAGTACTCCGATGCCGGCGAGGTGGTCGAGGTCGGGGTGACCGTGGGTGAGGACCGGCTGGTGATCGGAGTCCGCGACCACGGCATCGGGATCCCGTCGCGTGACCTCGAGCGGATCTTCGAACGCTTCTACCGGGTCGATCCGGCGCGCAGTCGGGCCACCGGTGGGACGGGCCTCGGGCTGGCCATCGTTCGTCACGTCGCCCAGGCGCACGGTGGCGAGGTCACGGTCGAGTCCATCGAGGGACAGGGATCGGTCTTCCGCCTGTCGTTGCCCCGGGTGGTCGAGGGCCCATGAGTCCCGAACGGCCGACGATCCTGGTCGTCGACGACGAGGAGTCGTACCGCGATGCGCTCCAGGTGGCCCTCGAGCAGGAGGGGTTCACCGTCGAGACAGCCGCCGACGGAGCCGAGGCGTTGCTCCAGTTCGAGCGGGTGCGTCCGGCGCTGATCCTGCTCGACGTCATGCTGCCACAGATGTCGGGCGTCGACGTGTGCCGCGACATCCGCACGCGCTCGCAGGTCCCGATCATCATGGTCACGGCCCGCGACGCCGAGATCGACGCCGTGGTGGGGCTCGAGGTCGGAGCCGACGACTACGTCACGAAGCCGTTCCGTCTGCGGGAGCTGGTGGCCCGGGTGCGGGCCACACTGCGCCGGGTGCCGCGGACCGGGCCCGAGTCGGAGCCCGAAGACCTGGTCGAGGTGGGCGACGTGCGGATCGACGTGGCCCGCCACGAGGTCGCCGTGCGCGGCGCCGTGGTGGCCCTGCCCCTCAAGGAGTTCGAGCTCCTCGAGATCCTCGTCCTCAACGCCGGTCGCGTCCTCACCCGCGACGTGCTCATCGACCGGGTGTGGGGTCCCGACTACTTCGGCGACACCAAGACCCTCGACGTGCACGTCAAGCGACTCCGCTCGAAGATCGAGGACGACCCGGCGAACCCCACGCGCATCGTCACGGTCCGCGGCGTCGGCTACCGCTACGAGCGTCCCTGACCGACGGCGGCAGCGGCGGCGTCGGCTTCGCCGACGGCCAGACCGTGGAACACGGTGACGGCCACGTAGCCGTCGTGCGCGGCGGCGAGGTCGGAACCGGCCGCCGGCTCGTCGGTGCGGCCCTCGAACCGGAGGTCGAGCTCGCCTGGGTGCCGCTCACCGGTCCAGCGCTCGGAGAACGCCTGGGGCACCGTCGCCCGGACCCCGCGCACCTCGGCGAGGGGGAGGTCGGGAACGTTGAGGTTGACCACGCACGGGGTCCGTCCGGCCACCCACTCGAGCGCGGCCGGCACGAAGGCCCCGGCGGTCGCCCAACGCGGCTGCTCGGCCCAGGCGACGCTCACCGCCACCGCCGGGATCCCGAGCGTGACCGCCGAGAGGGCGGCGCCGACGGTTCCGGAGTGGAGGGCGAGGTGCCCGTAGTTCATGCCGGGATTGATGCCCGACGCCACGACGTCGGGCGGCGGCCCGAAGCCGCCGAACACACCGGCGTACACCGATGCAGCCGGCGGGACGTCGAGGGAGTGGACGGCCACCCCGGGGAGGTCGGGCCACTCGACCGTCGTGCAGGCGATGGGGCCGGCCCGGTGGAGGCGCCCGATGGCGGCGCCGCTGCCGCTGCGCTCTCCCGCCGGGGCGACGACGTACACGTCGTGTCCGGCGGCCGCGACCGCCGCGGCCAGCGCATGGATGCCGGGCGCCTCGACGCCGTCGTCGTTGGTGACCAGGACCCGCACGGCTCCCGACGGTAGCGCCGGTGCATCGTCGTCCGGGCGGTGGGACGAGCGGAGTTCACCGGATGACCATCCCGCGGCAACCGGTGGTTCAGGGGTGGTCGGGCATGATGATCTTGCAACCCCGGCTGCGAGCTCCGGTCCCTCCCCCTGGGGACCGTGAGCCGGCCGGGGTGCTGCGTCGGGGTGCCGTGGGGTCCGGGGTCGATGGGTCAGGCGTCGCGGGGTGGACGGTACTTCGCCCCCACGAACCGGCCCTTGCGGACCTCGAGGGTCCAGACCGAGCCCTTGGCCGTCTTGGGGGCCCGGAGCTTGACTCCGTCGCGGCGCACCTGCTTCAGGATGATCTCGACGACGTCACCGTGCGTGCAGAGCATGACGTCGTCGTCGGCGTGCTCCGCCACGAGGCCGAGCACGCGGTCGACGCCGGCGCCCTCGGCGAGGCAGTCGACGACCTCGACCTCGAGGCCGAGGACGTCGGCGAGGGGCTCGGCGGTCTGGACGCAGCGCACGTACGGGCTCGACAGGACCTGGGTGATGCCGGTCGACGCGAGTGCCGCGGTCAGGTCGCGGGTCTGGCGCCGCCCGGCCTTCGAGATCGGGCGGATCTCGTCGGGCCCCTCCCAGCCGTTGCGGCGGCCGGCCCGGGCGTGGCGCACCAGGTGGATCGTCACGGCCGGCTCCCGACGGCTCGATCGGACGGGATCGCCGCCACCAGGGCCCGGTCGTGGCCGTAGGTGAGCAGGGCGGCAGCGTCGGCGGGCGAGCACCAGCGGACCTCGTCGACCTCGTCGTTGGCGACGAAGGCGACGTCGGCCGCCGGGTGCATCACCCAGTAGCGCACGAGTTTCGGGCGGTCGCGGTGGTCGTGGTAGCGCACGTCGGGGAGCGGGTCGCCGAGCCGGCACTCGAACCCGGTCTCCTCGGCGACTTCGCGCAGCGCGGTCTGCTCGTCGGTCTCCCCGGGGTCCTGCTTGCCCTTGGGGAAGCTCCAGTCGTCGTAGCGCGGCCGGTGGACGACGAGGATCTCGGGACCGTCGGCCCCGGCGCGCACCACCACACCGCCGGCCGCCCGGACGAGCTCGGCGGTCACGTGCGCTGCGCCCGGGTCGCGGCAAGGCGGAAGAGCTCGTGCTGGGCGTCGACCCGGACCCCCTCGATCCGGGGGACCCGGGCCCAGGTGCCGTCGGGGTGGAGATCCCAGGCCAGCTCGGTGTCGGCGCCGACCAGCGCCAGCACCTCGTCGAGGCGGGCGCGCAGGGCGGGATCCTCGACGGGCACGAGCGCCTCGACCCGGCGGTCGAGATTGCGGGGCATGAGGTCGGCGGACCCGATCAGGACCTCGGCGTCGGGCCCGGATCCGAACCGGAAGATCCGCGAGTGCTCGAGGTACCGGCCGATGAGCGAGCGCACCCGGATGGTGTCGGACAGTCCGGGCACGCCGGGGCGCAGACAGCAGATGCCGCGCACGACGAGGTCGATGGGGGTGCCGCGGGAGGACGCGGCGTACAGCTCGTCGATCAGGCCGGGGTCGACCAGGCTGTTCATCTTCATGGTGATCCGGCCTTCGGGGCCGCGGACGGCCTGGGCCCGGATGCGCTCGATCAGCCCGGCGCGCACCCCCTCGGGGGCGACCAGGAGCTTGCGGTACTCGTAGGCCCGGCTGAAGCCCGTGAGGTGGTTGAACAGCTCGGCCACCTCGGCGCCCAGGACCGGGTCGGCGGTGAGCAGGCCGAAGTCCTCGTAGAGGGTGGCCGTCTTCGGGTTGTAGTTGCCGGTGCCGAGGTGGCAGTAGCGGCGGATGCCGTCGGACTCCTCACGGACGACCAGGAGGATCTTGGCGTGGGTCTTGAGCCCGACGAGCCCGTAGACCACGTGCACGCCCGCTTCCTCGAGCACGCGGGCGCGCTCGATGTTGGCCTCCTCGTCGAAGCGGGCCTTGAGCTCGACGAGGGCGACGACCTGCTTGCCCTCACGGGCGGCGTTGGTGAGGGCGGAGACGATCGCGCTCTCGGGCCCCGCGCTGCGGTAGATGGTCTGCTTGATCGCGAGGACCTTCGGGTCGGCTGCGGCCTGCTGGATGAATGCCTCGACCGACGTTGCGAACGAGTCGTACGGGTGGTGCACCAGCACGTCGCCGTTCCGCAGGACGCGGAAGAAGTCGGTGCGGCCGTCGACCGGCGCCAGCTCGGCCGGTGTGAACGGCACCCAGGGCTGGTCCTTCAGGTCGGCGCGGTCGAGGCCGTGCACGCTCCAGAGGCCGCTCAGGTCGAGGGGTCCGTCGACGACCATCACGGCGTCGTCGTCGATCTCGAGCTCGCGGGCCAGCACCTCGAGCACCTCGGCGGGCATCGACGGCTCGACCTCGAGCCGGACGACCTGGCCGAACTTGGTGCGCCGGTGCAGGACCTCCTCGATCGCCTCCAGGAGGTCCTCGTCCTCGTCGTCGAGCTCGAAGTCGGTGTCGCGGGTCACCCGGAACGGGTGACGGTGCACGATCTCCATGCCGGGGAACAACCGGTCGAGGTGGGCGGCGATGACCTGGTCGACCGGAACGAACTTGGTGTCGTCGGCGACGGCCACGAACCGTGGGAGCACCGGTGGGACCTTGACGCGCGCGAAGCGGGCCTCGTGGCGGACCGGATCGCGGACGAGCACCGCGAGGTTGAGCGAGAGGTTCGAGATGTACGGGAAGGGGTGCGACGGGTCGACGGCCAGCGGAGTCAGCACCGGGAAGATCCGCGCCTCGAAGGCCTCGGCGAGCTCGGCTCGTTCGTCGAGCGAGAGCTCGTCCCAGCGCGTGAACCGGATCCCGGCGCGTTCCAGGGCCGGAGCGACCTCGTTGCGGAAGACGGCGGCGTGCCGGTCGACCAGCTCGCGCGCGTAGCCCCGGACGGCCTGGAGCTGCTCGGCGGGGTCGAGACCGTCGGGGGTGCGGGTGCGGACCCGGGCGTCGACCTGCTCCTGGAGACCCGACACCCGGACCTGGAAGAACTCGTCGAGGTTCGACGCGAAGATCGCCAGGAACTTCGCCCGCTCGAGCAGGGGCTGGTCCGGATCCTCGGCGAGGGCGAGCACCCGGGCGTTGAAATCGAGCCAGGACAGCTCCCGGTTGCCGAAGCGCACGGGGTCGTCGACCAGCGCAGGATCGGGTCCGGAGCTCACCGCGGAATCGTACCCAGATGCCGGTACCCTCGGCCCGAGCGATGACCACCGACGCCCGCTTCCTCCCGCCCTCGCCGTTCTCCCGGCTGGTGTGGACGCACGCGGTCAGCATGTGCGGCGACGCCGCCATCGCGGCTTCCCTGGCGGGTTCGCTGTTCTTCTCCAGCCCGGCGGACTCGTCCCGGGGCAAGGTGCTCCTTTACCTGCTCGTAACCATGCTGCCGTTCGCGGTGGTGGCGCCGATCCTGGGGCCGGCCCTCGACCACCGCCGGAGCGGGCGCCGGGTGATCCTGATCGGGTCGATGGTCGGCCGGGCGGTGCTGGCGGTCCTGATGGCCCGCTGGGTCTCGGACCCGGCCCCGGCGGGCCTGCTGATCTATCCGCTGGCCTTCGGCATCCTGGTGCTCGCCAAGGGCTACACCGTCACGAAGAGCGCGCTGGTGCCGGCGCTCGTGGGTCGCGAGGACCAACTGGTGCGGGCCAACTCGCGCCTGGCGATCATCAGCGCGATCGCCACCACCGTCGGAGGTGGTCCGGCGTTCCTGCTGCAGAGCCTGGCCGGCCCGGCGTGGTCGCTGCGTCTGGCCGCGGTGATCTTCGTCGCGGCCGCGGTGCTGGCGGTGAAGGTGCCCCGGGTGCGGATCGCCCGCACCGCCCGGGAGGAGGAGATCGAGGAGGAGGAGCTGCACCAGCCGAGCATCCTCCTCGCCGGCAGCGCGATGGCCGTGATCCGGGGAGCCGTGGGATTCCTCGCCTTCTTCGCGGCGTTCTCCCTCAAGACCGACCTGTTCGCGCTGGGCGTCGCGGCGACGATGGCCATCGTCGGGGGGTTCGTCGGCAACGTGGTCGGCCCGTGGGCCCGGCGGTACCTGACGATCGAGCAGATGATGGCGGCGGCGTTGCTGACCAGCGCGACGGTCGTGCTGATCGCCGCGTTGGTGGGCTCGACGGTCGGGTTCGCGCTGGCGAGCCTGATCGTCGCCGTCGGTGCTGCGTCGGGGAGGTTGGCCTTCGACAGCCTGCTCCAGCGCGACGGTCCCGACGCCGCGCGCGGTCGGGCGTTCGCCCGCTCCGAGACCCGCTTCCAGGTGGCGTGGGTCGTGGGGGCCCTGTTCGGGATCGTGCCGTTCGCCGAGGGTGTCGGGCTCGGTGCGCTGGCGGTGGTGCTCGCGGTGGCCGGTCTGTCGTACGTCGGAGCCCGCCGCTCCGCCCGGTCCCGGCCGATGCGCTCGACGCTGCGGCCGCCCGCCGTCGACCGCATGGTCGGTCACGCCACCGACGGCGTGCGCCGCCGGGTGCACGACCGGCGCGTCAGCCGGCGGAGCCGCCCGACCAACCGCTCCCGGCGCCCTGGACCATCCCGTAGGGACCCGCCGGCCAGCGGTAGCAGTCGACCATGAGCTGGTCGACCTGCTCGCGGGTGGCGACCCCCTCGCTCACCACCCGTGACGCCTCGCGGAGCATGGCGAAGTAGATCCGGTTCGCCACGAACCCCCAGCTGGTGGGGGCGTCGTTGACGACGACGGGGTTCTTGCCGCACCGGGCGGCGAGATCGGAGATCGTCGCGATCACGTCGTCGTCGGTCGCCTCGGTGCGGACGATCTCGGCCAGGCGCATGACCGGTGCGGGCGACGCCCAGTGCCACCCGATGACCCGGGAGGGGCGGTCGGTGGCCGCCGCGAGCGCGGCGATCGGGAAGCCCGACGTGTTGGAGGCGAGGATCGTGCCGGCGGGCGCGACCCGGTCGAGGTCGCGGAAGACCTTGATCTTGAGGTCGAGCTTCTCGGGGACGGCCTCGATCACGACGTCGGCGCCCGCGGCCTGCTCGAAGGAGTCGGTGAAGGTGATGCGCGCGAGGGCGGCGTCGGCCTCGTCGCGGGTGCGCTTGCCCCGGGCGACGGCGCCGTCGAGACCGAAGCGGCCCGTGGTGACCTCGGCGAGCCCCCGTCCGCGTGCATCGGCGTCGGGGTCGTAGCAGTAGGTCGGGCACCCGGCCAGGGCGGTGACCTGGGCGATGCCGCTGCCCATCACGCCGGCGCCGAGCACGCCGATGACGGGGGTGGTGTCGGCGCCTGCGCTCATCGTTCCTCCTGGTCGATCTCGATGCGGGCCAGCCACAGTCCGGGTGCGGCCAGCTCGTTGGGGGTGGGGATCATCGCCGGACCGGACCACAGGCGCTCGAGGCCGTCGGTGCCGGCGCGCTCGACCACCCCGCGGCAGAAGGCGACGCCGCGCTCGTAGTCGTCGCGGTCGAGGTCGAGCCCGAGGAGCGCTTCGGCGAAGCGACCCGCCTCGCCGCGTTCGATGCGGTGACGGGCGACGGCCTCGTGGATGCGGTCGTACGAGGTCAAGAGGCGCTGTCCGACCGTCTCGAGCACGGTGTCGGCGTAGCCCTCGAGCACCGTCGTGAACACCCGCAGCTCGGCCTGGACGGCGTCCTGGGCCGGTGAGCGGATGGCGCCGAGCAGCTCGCGCGGATCGGCGACCACCGACTCGAGCGACGACGGGTCGGAGGGGTCGAGGTCGCCGAACCGCGCCTCGAGCGCACCGAGGTCGAGGTCGTACGCCCGGACGTAGGCGGTGGTGAGCTCGCGCAGCCGGTCGCGGACCCAGGCCTCGGAACGCACCGTCGCGTGGATCACCTCGCGGGCGGCGAGGTAGAAGCGCAGGTCGGCACGCGGGAGCGACCAGCTCTCGGCGAACGCGTCGACGTGGGCGGCGACGAACACCAGCGACGGTGCGTCGGCCGTGGGGAGGGGCAGGTCGTACCGACCGAGGGCGTGCTGGGCGAGGTGCCCGACCAGCGACCCGGCCTGGAGGCCGAGCAGCATCGGGGCGAGCATCGGGAGCATCGCGGCGAGCGGGTCGCCCGCCGCCGCCTCGCCCGCGGCGGCCTCCTGGAACTCGGCGCCGAGGGCCGTGGCCAGCGCCTCGAGGACCGGGCGCAGCGACTCGAGGTGCAGGTCGGCCCACTCGACCGCGCCGCACACCCGCACGCGGGTGTCGAGGGACGCGGCCCGGGGTGCGACAGCCGCCACGTGGGCCTGGGCGGCCCGGGCGAGCTCGGCGTACTCCGCCGGGGCGGCCGGGTCGACCGGGCCCACGCCGTCGGACCCGGCGACCGTCCGGGCGACCTGACGGGCCATCTCCCAGTTGACCGGACCGGGCGACGAGAGCATCCCGATCATGGCGCTCAGATCGAGGTTCCCGAGGTTCGACAGGTCGGGGAGCGAGAAGCCGCCGGGCATCCCGGGCATTCCGGGGAGATCGGCGAACGGGGTGGGCGCGTCGTCGTCGAGGGGCTCGTCGAGTCCGGGCGGCAGTCCGTCGGCGAACGGGTCCTCGGGCATGTCCGCGAACGGGTCGCCGTCGGTGGGGTCCTCCGGAGGGAGGTCGTCGCCGGGGGGCACGGTCAGGCGGTCGCGGCGCTGGGCCGCGGCACGGTGAGGTCGTGCGCGTCGGTCCAGGCGTCCCAGTCGTCGGTGAAGTACTTCACGCGCGTCTTCTTGTACTCCTTGATCGACCACAGGAGTGCGTACTCGTCGACGCCGGTCTCGGCCTGGATCGCGGCGATGGTCTGCTCGCACTCGCGGGCGTTCTTGCCGTGGACCATGGTGAACACGGAGTACG
>JAFMJM010000178.1 GCA_017853455.1 Acidimicrobiia bacterium
TGGATCGCCGAGACCCGCTCGGTGATGTCGAAGATCCTCACCGCCTGCGACACCTTCGAGGACCTCGTCGCCGGCAACGAGATCTTCCTGTCGCGGACCCGGGGCATCGGGGTCATCCCCGGGGAGATCGGCGCCGCCTACGGCGTGTCGGGCTCCAACCTGCGCGCCTCGGGGGTCGACTGGGACCTCCGCCGCGACGGACGCCCGTACCTCGCCTACCCCGAGATCGACTTCCAGGTCTGGACCCACCCCGACGGTGACTCGTTCTCGCGCTACTGGGTGCGACTCCAGGAGACCCGCGAGTCGGTCCGGATGGTGCTCCAGCTCCTCGACGGTCTGCCCGCCGGGCCGGTGATGGCCAAGGTCCCGCGCATCATCAAGGTGCCCGAGGGCGAGGTCTGGGCCGAGACCGAGAACCCGCTCGGCCAGATGGGGTACTACGTCGTCTCCAAGGGCGCGACCGGTCCGTTCCGGGTCAAGATCCGGTCGGCGTCGTTCAGCAACGTCTCGATCCTGCCCTGGCTGCTCAAGGGCGTCTACGTCCCCGACGTCGTGACGATCCTGGCGTCGCTCTACTTCATCCTCGGGGACATCGACCGGTGACCACCACCCTCGCGCTCCAGATCGGGTGGGGGACGACCCTCGCCCTCAAGACGGTCATCGTCCTGGCCATCATCCCGCTCGGCGCCCTGGTGCTCGGCTACGTCTTCCTGCTGAAGATGATGAGCCACATGCAGAGCCGACTCGGTCCGATGGACCCGGGTGGCTTCCACGGCTGGTTCCAGCTCGTCGGCGACGGCATGAAGTTCCTCCAGAAGGAGGACATCATGCCGGAGCAGGCCGACAAGCGGGTCTTCGCCACGGCGCCCGCCGTGGTCGTGATCTCCACCTTCCTCGTCTTCCTCGTCATCCCGATGGGACCCGACCTCGTGGTCAAGGACCTCGACGTCGGGGTCTTCTACGCGTTGGCGGTGTCGAGCCTGTCGGTCATCGGCGTGCTGATGGCCGGCTGGGCGAGCGCGAACAAGTACGCCCTGCTCGGTGCGCTGCGGGCCGCCGGGCAGCTCATCGCCTACGAGCTGCCGCTCCTGCTCGCCGTCACCGGTGTGGTCGTGCAGGCCAACACGATGAGCCTGCAGGGCATCGTCTACGCCCAGCAGGACGGCTCGATCTTCGGGTGGTCCGGGGTCGGCAACCCGTTC
The DNA here is from genome assembly GCA_017853455.1 of Acidimicrobiia bacterium. Taxonomy (GTDB): domain Bacteria; phylum Actinomycetota; class Acidimicrobiia; order IMCC26256; family PALSA-555; genus CAIUKV01. The sequence goes on from JAFMJM010000178.1 coordinate 1,203, forward strand.
ATCCTCACGCAGTTCGTGGGCTTCCTGCTCTTCGTCGTGGCGGCCCAGGCCGAGCTCACCCAGACCCCGTTCGACATGCCGGTGGCCGAGAGCGAGCTCGTCGCCGGCTACATGGTCGAGTACACCGGCTTCCGGTTCCTCTTCTTCTTCATCGGCGAGTTCGGCACCGCCACGGCGTTCGCCGCCCTGGCCGCCACCCTCTTCCTCGGCGGCTGGTCGCTGCCGTGGGTGCACGGTGACGCCGCCAACTGGCTCGGCCCGATCGTGCTGTTCGTCAAGCTGATGTTCGTGGCCTTCCTGATGTTCTGGGCCCGGTTCACCTACCCCCGCCTGCGTGAGGACCAGCTGCAGGCGCTGGCGTGGAAGGTCCTCATCCCGATCGGGCTCGTCAACCTGCTGGTCACCGGCGTGTTCAAGGTGGCGTTCTGATGGCGCGGATCAAGCTCCCCGGGATGATCGGCGGCCTGGGCATCACGCTCAAGCAGCTGGTCACCCCGACCGTGACGGTGCAGTACCCCCACGAGAAGGAGGACCCGCCCACGCGGGCCCGCGGGGTCATCGCCCTCCAGGAGGAGAACTGCACCGTCTGCATGCTGTGCGCCCGGTCGTGCCCCGACTGGTGCATCTACATCGAGGGCCACAAGGAGAAGCGTCCGCCCCGCCGCGAGGGTGGCCGCGACCGCACGGTCAGCGTGCTCGACCGCTTCGACATCGACTACGCCCTCTGCATGTACTGCGGCATCTGCGTCGAGGTGTGCCCGTTCGACGCGATCCACTGGAGCCCCGAGTACGAGTACTCGGAGCCCGACATCGCCAAGCTCCTCCACGACAAGGTGAAGCTCGGCGAGTGGATGCCCTCCGTGCCCGACGCCGAGCCCCTCGAGGTCGGTGCCGAGTCGGGGAAGAAGAAGAAGTGACCGCGCGGAAGGGGGTCCGCTGATGTGGGCCCAGCAGGTCGCGTTCTGGATCATCGCCGTGGCGATGGGCCTGTCGGCCATCGGTGTGGTGCGGTCGCGCAACGTCGTGCACGCCGCGCTCTTCCTGGTGGTGGTCCTGGCCGGCTCCGCGGCGATCTACATCCTGCTCCTGGCCGAGTTCGTGGCCTGGGTCCAGGTCCTCGTCTACATCGGCGCGATCGTCGTGCTGTTCCTGTTCGGGATCATGCTCACCCGGGCCCCGATGCGTGACGACGCCGGCAAGCTCGACAACGACCAGCGCCTGGCGTCGGGCGTGGTCTCGCTGTTCCTCTTCGGCGTCCTGACCGTCTTCCTGATCGACGCATTCAGCGACCAGAAGATCCGGTTCACCGACTCCCTGGTCGCCCAGGGCAGCGCCCGGGCGGTGGGGAGCGACATCTTCCACCAGTACGTGATCCCCTTCGAGGTCGTGTCGATGCTGCTGCTCGCCGCCCTCGTCGGTGCCGTCGTCCTGGCGCGGAGGGACTGACCGATGCCCATCAACTACTTCCTCATCCTGAGCGCCTTCCTGTTCTGTGCCGGCGCCTACGGGGTCGTCGCCCGCCGGAACTCGGTGCTGGTGCTCATGAGCGTCGAGCTCATGCTGAACGCGGTCAACATCAACCTCGTCGCCTTCTCGACCGGCCTGCACGACGTGGCCGGTCAGGTCTTCGCCCTGTTCGTGATCACGATCGCCGCCGCCGAGGTCGGGATCGGTCTGGCCATCGTGCTCCTCATCTTCCGTAACCTCCGGAGTCCCGACCTCGACCGGGTCGAGCAGTTGAAGGGCTGAGGCGAACGATGCTCGACCACGTCTGGATCATCCCGCTCATTCCGGCGGTCTCCTTCGTCCTCATCCTCCTGTTCGGCAAGAAGATGCCGTTCAAGGGGGCCGAGATCGGGATCGCCGCCATCGGCTCGGCGTTCGTCCTCGCGGTGATCACGGTCGTCCAGTGGATCGACCGGGTCGAGCACGTGACCGGGAAGCACGAGGGCCTCGCTGCCCTGGGTCGGGGAGTGCTCGGCGTCGCCGAGAAGGGCGGGGAGCACGCCCCCGAGGTCGAGCCGATCATCCACTCGTTCACCTGGTGGCAGAACGGCGCCGCCAAGTTCACCATCGGCGCCCGCACCGACGGTCTCGTGGTGATGATGCTGATCGTCGTCACCACGATCTCGCTGCTGGTGCACGTCTACTCCACGGCCTACATGCGCGGCGACCGTCGGTACACCTACTTCTACGCCGCCCTCTCGTTGTTCTCGGCCTCGATGCTGATGCTGGTGATCTCCAGCAACCTGCTCCAGTTGCTGGTGGGTTGGGAGCTGGTCGGTCTGTGCTCGTTCATGCTGATCGGGCACTGGTGGGAGGAGAAGCCGAACTCCAACGCCGCCCTCAAGGCGTTCCTCACCACCCGCACCGGCGACATCGGGCTCCTCATCGGCGTGATCGTGTGCTTCTTCGCCGCCGGGACCTTCGACATCGGTGGCATCAACCGGTACGCGATCGGCCCCAACGCCGACCACGGGCTCCTGTTGGTGGCGGCGATCGCCCTGATGTTCGCGATCATGGGCAAGAGCGGCCAGTTCTTCCTGCACACGTGGCTGCCCGACGCCATGGCCGGGCCGACCCCGGTCTCGGCCCTCATCCACGCCGCGACCATGGTCGTGGCCGGTGTGTTCCTGGGGGCCCGGGTCTACCCGGTCTTCTGGAACGGATTCAGCATCGCCGGCGGCGGCATCAACATGATGGCGTTGATCGGCGGGGTCACGATCCTCATCGGCGCCGCCCTCGCGTTCGTCCAGGACGACATCAAGAAGGTCCTCGCCTACTCGACCATCAGTCAGCTCGGCTACATGGTGATGGCGCTCGGGGTCGGCGCCTGGGGTGCGTCGGTCTTCCACCTCTTCACCCACGCCTTCTTCAAGGCGCTGCTGTTCCTCGGTGCCGGGGCGATCAGCCACGCCGCCACCCACCACTCCTTCGACATGAAGAAGGAGATGGGAGGGCTGCGCAAGTTCATGCCGATCACCTTCTGGACGTTCATGATCGGCACGCTGGCGTTGGCCGGGATCTTCCCGTTGGCGGGCTTCTGGTCCAAGGACGAGATCCTCGCCACGGCCAGCCAGGGTGACTTCAAGATCTTCATGGTGATCGGGCTCATCGGTGCGGCCATGACCGCCGCCTACATGACCCGCTGCGTCTACCTGACGTTCTTCGGCCAATACCGCGGGCACCACCACCCCCACGAGGCCGAGCGCACGATCACCGTGCCGCTCATCATCCTGGCGGTCCTGTCGATCGTCGCCGGGCTCCTCAACGCGGCCCCGTTCCACATCGAGAAGTTCACCGCCTGGGTCGACCAGGTCGGGCCCTTCCCCGAGCTGCTGCACCCCAAGTTCGACTACCTGCTCGCCGCCTCGTCGGTGACCATCGCGTCGGTGCTGATCGGGATCGCGGCCTTCTTCTGGTTCCGGCGCGAGGAGATCGGCGCGCTGCACGAGCTCACGCAGCGCAACAAGTTGGCCCACGCCGGGTACGCGTTCCTGGCCAACAAGTACTACCTCGACGACCTCTACGAGGGCGTCGTGGTTGCCGGGGTCAAGGGCCCGATCGCCCGGGCCTCCTACTGGCTCAACCAGAACGTCATCGACGCCTTCGTGAAGGGCACCGGTCGCACGGCCGTGGCCGTGGGTCGGGCGACCTACGCCGGCCTCGACCGGGTGGTCGTCGACGGTGCCGTCAACGGCCTGGCCCGGGAGACCGGGGCGGCCGGAGGCGGTCTTTCCAAGGTCCAGTCGGGCAAGTTGCAGCGCTACGCGCTGATGCTGCTCGCAGCGGTGGGTCTGATCGGACTCGCCGTCTTCGTCTACAACGTCGTCTAGCGGAGGGGAACGCACCGCATGAGCTGGTTCGATGACTGGGCGCTGACCCTTGCGGTCTTCATCCCGCTCGTCGGCATGGCGATCGTCATGCTGATCCCGCGTGCTGAGGAGCAGGCCGTCAAGGTGGTGGCGCTGCTGACGTCGCTCGCCACCCTCGCGGTCGGAGTCGGCGTTCTCGCCCGCTTCGACTACGGCAAGACCTCGACACCGCAGTTCCAGGTGAACAAGTCGTGGATCGACCTGATCCACTCCCGGTACCACCTGGGGGTCGACGGCATCTCGCTGCCGATGCTGATCCTGACGATGGTGATCGTGCCGTTGTGCATCATCTACTCCTGGAACCACTTCCCGGAGCCGCACAACC
>JAFMJM010000009.1 GCA_017853455.1 Acidimicrobiia bacterium
CGCAGGCCGCGCTGGTCGGGCGTGACCAGCTCGGCGGGCTCGACCACGACGACCTGGTCGAACTCGAGGCCCTTGGCCTCGACCGGTCCGAGCACCACGACGGGTGCGTCGAGCGCCTCCACCGTTCCGCTCGCCGCACCCACGTCGGCCAGGGCGTCGACGAGGGCGGCGTGGAGCGCCGGCGGGGCGATGACCGCCTTGGTGCCCGCCAGCCCCACGACCGAGCGGGCGGCCGACGCGGCGGCGGGGACCAGGTCGTGCTCGTCGACCCGCACGAACGCGGGCGGCACCCCGGTGGAGCGCACGGAGTCCGACGGCTCCACCCCCGGAGCGGCCACCGCCAGGACCCGCGCGGCGACGTCCATGATCTCCGACGGCGTGCGGTAGTTCACGTGGAGCTCGACGTTGCGGGCCCCCGCGTGCGTGGGCAGGAGCGCCAGCACGTCGGACCACCCGGCGGCCGAGCCGGGTCGGCTGGCCTGACCGAAGTCGCCCACGAGCGTCATCGATCCCGACGGGCAGCGCCGGGCGAGCATCCGCCACTGCATCGGGGAGAGGTCCTGGGCCTCGTCGACCAGCACGTGCCCGAAGGTGCGGGGCTCGCCGTCGTCGGTGCCGCCCCGTGCTCCCCCGCCACCGCCGTACCGCTCGGCGAGCTGATCGGCGGTGAGGTAGCCCCCGACGCCGAGCTCCGACACGGTCCGGAACGCCGCGTCGTCGAGCCGGTTGCGCCGTTGGCGGGCCCGGCGCGGCCGGGCGGCCTCGGGCGGACCGAGCAGCGCGTCGGCCTCGTCGATGAGCGCCAGGTCGGCCTCGGTCCACTCCACCTCGCGCACGCCGGGCGAACGCGGCCGGAACAGCCCGGCCTGCTCCCGCCGGTCGAGCGTGCCGTCGGACGCCGAGCGGATCAGGCCGGGGAACGAGAACAGGTCGTGGATCAGCTCGGGCCCGCTGAGCACCGGCCACATCCGCTCGAGGGCGATCCGGACCTCGGGCACCCGCCGGAGGCGGGCGGCGACCTCCCGGTCCCAGTCGGCGTCGTCGGGGGCGGCGGCACCGAGCGATCGCCGGTACTGCGAGCGCAGGACGTCGACGACGTGCCGCACGACGTGGGGTCGCTGCTCGTTGTGGGTGCCGCGCCGCTGGCGGGCCCGCTCGATCACCCGCACGGAGTCACGCCGGGTGAGCCGCAGCACCACCCCCTCGAACGAGAACACGACGTCGCGGGGCAGCGGATGCTCGCGGTCCCGCAGTGCCTTCGCGACCACCGTCGCCATGCGGGCGTCGCCCTTGACCACCGCCACGGCTGCGGAATCGACGGCGCGCACCTTCAGCTGCGGCTTGAGCCCGGCGGCGGTGGCGAGGTGCACCTCGTCCTCGCCGAGGCTCGGCAGCACCTGGTCGATGTAGCGCAGGAAGATCGGGCTCGGCCCCACCAGCAGGACGCCCTGCGACGCCAGCTTCTTGCGGTGGGTGTAGAGGAGGTACGCAGCGCGGTGCAGGGCGACGGCCGTCTTGCCGGTGCCCGGCCCGCCGCTCACGATCAGGACCCCGGCGAGGTCGGCCCGGATGGCTTCGTCCTGCTCGGTCTGGATGGTGGCGACGATGTCGCCCATCCGCCCGGTGCGGGCGCGGTCGAGGGCGGCGAGGAGCGCCGCCTCGCCGACGGCGTCGAGGCCCTCGGCCTCGGCGGCGGCGCGGTCGAAGACCTCGTCGTCGATCCCGACGAGCACCCGGCCCTCGCCGTGGCGGGTGAGGAAGTGGCGGCGGCGCACCACCCCCATCGGGGAGACCGGGGTCGCCCGGTAGAACGGCTCGGCGACCGGCGCCCGCCAGTCGACGACGAGGGGCTCCTGGTCCTCGTCGTTGACCGCCACCCGGCCGATGTGGAAGTGGCGCTCGGCCTCGGGGAGGTCGGGGCTGCGGTCGAGCCGTCCGAACACGAGGGCGAGGTCGCCGATGTCGAGGGCGGCCAGCCGCCGGCGGGTGACGGAGTCCGCGACGTCACGCTCCAGCCGGGCCTGGTGGGTGCCCCCGGCGCCCACCTCCGCGAACCCGGCGGCGACGGCGGCCGCGGCGGCGCGCATGGCGTCGAGGCGGGCGTACGCCGCGTCGATGAAGGCCTGCTCGCTGGCCAGTTCCGGATGGACGGCGTCCGCCACGCACGACTCCAGAGTTCGGGTTCCGGGTTCCGGGGAGCCGACGATCCTACCGCCCCGACCCGCCCGCGATCCCGGCCGATCTCCCCGGCCACCGCCGACGCCGATCAGGGGACGAGGGCGACCCGCTCCCCGAGCGTGAAGGTGCCGTCGGGACCCCGCTCGATCCAGCGGGCCCCCAGGTTGGCGATGTTCACCCGTTCGGCGCCGTGCACGGTCTCGAGGGTGACGATCACGCCCCCGTGCGTCACGAACACGCCGGTGCCACCGGCGAGCTCGTCGGCGAAGTCGTGCAACGCGGCGAGGGCACGCTCGCTGAGCGCCTCGTCGGTCTCGTAGCCGTCGGGCCGCTCGCCCGAGTCGAGGAACCCGGGGAACCGCTCGTCGATCTCGGCCCGGGTCAGGCCCGTCCAGGGCCCGGCGTCGCGCTCGCGCATCCGGGGGTCGGTGGCCACCCCGAGCCCGTGGGGCGCCGCGATCGCCCGGGCGGTGTGGTGGGCCCGCTCGAGATCCGACGCCCGCACGGCGTCGACGCTCCCGAGCAGCTCGACGATCCGCAGCGCCGCCGCCGCGGCCTGGTCGTGGCCGAGGTCGGTGAGGGGCGGATCGGCCTGACCCTGCCAGTGGCCGCTGGCGTTCCAGGTGGACTGACCGTGCCGGACGAGGAGGAGACGACTCACGGGGCACCACCGTAGGGCGGGCGGACACCGGGCTGCGCTCCGGCCGTCGGGTGGGGTAGCGTCACCGGCGCATTCCGGACCCGAGGAGCTTCCCATGCGTGCAGCCATCTTCACCGAGCAGAACGGCCCGCTCAGCGTCGAGAACGTCGACCCCATCGACCCGGGTCCCCGCGACGTCGTCGTGCGGATCACCGCCAGCGGCGTCTGCCACTCCGACCTGCACGTCATCACCGGCGGCCTGCCCATGCCCCCGCCGGCCATCCTCGGCCACGAGGGCACCGGCATCGTCGAGGCCGTCGGCCCCGAGGTCAAGGGGCTCCGGGTCGGCGACCGGGTCATCGGCTCGTTCATCCCGGCGTGCGGCACCTGCTGGTTCTGCCTGCGTGACGAGTCGCACCTCTGCGAGAACACCTACACCGTGATGGCCGCGCCGCGGGCCCACCGCCACGACCACACGCCGCTCATGACCATGACCGGCCTCGGCACGTTCGCCGACATGATGACCTGCGACGAGATGTCGCTCGTGAAGATCGAGACCGACCTCCCCGACGAGCAGCTCGCCCTCATCGGCTGCGGCTTCACCACCGGCGTGGGTGCGGCCCTCAACACCGCCAAGGTCCAGCCCGGCGACACCGTCGCCGTGATCGGCTGCGGCGGCGTGGGCCAGTCGGTCATCCAGGGCGCCAAGGTCGCCGGCGCGGCGCAGATCATCGCCATCGACCTCGTCCCCTACAAGCGCGAGTCGGCCCTGGCCCTCGGCGCGACCCACGTGGTCGACCCCGCCGAGGCCGACGCCGTCGAGCAGGTGATGGCCCTCACCGGCGGGCGCGGCGTCGACTACGCCTTCGAGGTCATCGGCGTGCCCGACCTCATCGTGCAGGCCTTCAACATGGCCCGCACGGGCGGCGCGGCCGTGGCCGTGGGCGTTCCCCACTTCATGGACAGCATCACCATCCCGTCGTTCCCGCTGGTGCTCTCCGAGAAGCGCCTCCTCGGCTGCGTCTACGGCTCGGCGCAGGTGCGCCGCGACTTCCCGCGGCTGGTGTCGCTGGTGCAGGCCGGCCGCCTCGACCTCGGCGGCATGGTGTCGCGCACCATGGGCCTCGACGACATCAACGAGGCGTTCCGGGCCATGAAGGACGGCGAGGTCATCCGCTCCGTCCTGGTCTGACCGGCTCCGCCCGGGCCGGGCGCACACCGCGCCCGGGAGACCCCTAGCGGGGGTCGACGTCGATCGCCCGGAAGCCCTCGGCGAGGCGCCCCTCGGGGAGCCCGGCGAGGGCGCCGAGCGCGCGCCCCCACTCCGACAGCAGGGTGCGCAGGCGAGCCGGATCGGCGTGCTGACTCTCGTGGCACTCGAGCGCGGCGAGCTTGCGCTCGAACGTGTCGGTGATGTCGACGTAGACGGTGTTGTCGGCGTGGGCGGTGAGGTACACCTCGCTGACCGTCCAGGGCTCGTGACCGTTGTCGAGCAGGTCGGGGTGCGCGAACGGATTGCGGGCGTCGGGGTAGACCGCCGCCAGCGTGGCCTCGCCGGCCGCGAGGTGGTCGGGGTGGCTCGCGTAGATTCGGTCGAGGTTGCGCTCGGGCGACATCGACAGCACCCGCTCGGGGCGCACGTCGCGGATGACCCGGGAGATGGCGTGCCGCAGCTCGAGGTCGGCGACCACCCGCCCGTCGGGGAAGCCGAGGAAGTGGAGGTCGTGGACCCCCACGATCGCCGCCGCCTTCGTCTGCTCCTCGCGCCGGATGGCGGCCATCTCGACCCGTGACATCTCCCGGTCGGACCCGCCGGCGTCGCCGTCGGTGACGAGGCAGTACTGCACCTCGATGCCGGCGTCGGTCCAGACCGCCACGCTGCCCGCCGCCCCGAAGTCGATGTCGTCGGGGTGGGCGACCACCACGAGGATGCGGGAGACGTCGGCGTCGGGAAGCAGCATGCAGGGATCGTAACGGTGGCCGCTAGCGTCGCATTCCGTGCTGCCGATCACCTGGGAGACCGTCCGCCTGTTCCTGCACGTGGGCGCCGCCACCATCTGGGTGGGCGGGCAGTTCACCCTGGCGGGCCTGGTCCCGGGCCTGCGGGCCCTGTCCCCCGACGCACCCCGGGCCGCCGCCCGCCGGTTCAACCGGATCGCGTGGCCCGCCTACTTCGTGCTCGTCGCGACCGGCATCTGGAACGTGCTCGCGATCTCCGACCTCTCCATGGCGTCGCCGTGGGGTCGGACCCTGATGGTCAAGGTCGTGGTGGCGATCCTGTCGGGGGTCGCGGCGTTCCTCCACACGATCGCCCGGTCGAAGGTCGGGCTCGCGGTGTGGGGTGCCGTCGCTTCTCTCAGCGCCGTCGCCGCGCTCTTCCTCGGGGTGCTGCTCGCGACCTGACCGGGGTCGCGTCCCGGGATCACCGACCGGGAGCGCCGACCGGGATCACCGACCGGACACACCACGCGAACGACCGCGGAAAACCGCGAAAAACCGGCCCAGGTGCACCACTTCGCGGGCCGCGGGTGGCAGGCTGCGGGGGTCCGGAGCGGTCGCCGCCATCAGCGACCGCCACCGACCGGACCCATCATCCAGCAACACCTCAGACTCCCTGGAGGAAGCGTGAACCGTCGAGAACTCGTCCTGGCCCTCGCCGAGCGCCTCGAGACCGACCGCCGCAGCGCCGACGAGATGCTCGCCGCGTTCGTCGAGGTGGTCACCGAGACCGTCGCCACGGGTGAGCCCGTCGCGATCAGCGGCTTCTGCAAGTTCGCCCGGGTCGACCGCCCCGCGCGCATGGGTCGCAACCCCCAGACGGGCGAGGCCATCAAGATCAAGGCGTCGCGTCGGGTGCGCATCACCGCCCTGAAGGCGTTCAAGGACGCCGCCATCTCCGGCAAGACCGCCCCGGCCAAGAAGAAGGCCCCGGCCAAGAAGGCTGCCCCCGCCAAGCGGGCGACCGCCGCCAAGAAGGCCCCGGCCCGCAAGGCCCCGGCCCGCAAGGCGCCGGCGAAGAAGGCCCCGGCCAAGAAGGCCGTCGCGAAGAAGACCACCGCCAAGCGCGCGCCGGCCAAGAAGGCCCCCGCGAAGAAGGCCACGCGCCGCTAGGCGCACCACCACCGGCTCGACCGTCGGAGCCCGGTCGTCGCCTCCCGCGTGGAGTCGGCGCACCGGGCTCCGTCGCGTCCGGACCCCGTCGTCGGTCGGACGAGCGAACGCGCGAACGGGTGGCGACCGTCGGTGGACGGTCAGTGGACCGTCAGTGGACCGTCAGACCGCCGTCGACGCTGATGACCGTACCGGTGATGAACGATCCGGCGTCGGCGGCGAGCAGCAGCGCCACGCCCACGATCTCGCTGACGTCGGCGATGCGACCCATGGCGGCGGCGCGCGCCATCGCGTCCTGGGCCTCGGGGCCGGTCGACTGGACCATGAGCGTGTCGAACGCACCGGGGGCGATGGCGTTGACCCGGATGCCGAAGGGCGCCAGCTCGGAGCCCATCACCCGGGTGGCGGCGGCGAGTCCGGTCTTGCCCACCTGGTAGAGGCCCTTGTACACCGACCGCAGGTAGATCGCCGCCGAGAGCACGTTGATCACCGAGGCGTGGCCGCTCGCCTTCAGGTACGGCAGCGCCTCCTGCACCAGGAACGCCGGGCCCTTCAGGTTGACCCCGATCGACTTCTCCCAGGCGTCCTCGGTCCACTCGCCCACCGGGAGCGCCAGGGGGTTGGCGGCGTTGTTGACCACGACGTCGATCCCGCCGTAGGCGTCGACCGTCGCGACCACCAGTGCCCGTACGGAGTCGAGGTCGCCGAGGTGGGCCGGCACGGCGATCGCCTGCCCGCCGTCGGCCCGGATGGCCGCCACCGTGTCGTCGCAGGCCTCGGCCTTGCGGCTGGCGACCACGACGTTGGCCCCGAGGGTGGCGAACGCCTCCGCCATGGCCCGTCCGATGCCCCGGCTGCCGCCGGTGACGATCGCGGTGCGACCGGTGAGGTCGAAGAGGGAGTCGAGAAGGGATGCACGGTCCATCGGATGACCCTACGCTCACGGGCACCGACGCCGCATCCCGGCGCTCCCCGACCGGAGGTCCCTCCGATGCGCACCATCGACCCCGACCACGACGGCACCGCCCTGCTCCACCCCGACTACGCCGCCGCCCTCGACCGTCTCCCCGCCTTCGCGCTCTCCGACGCCGCGCTCGAGGCGGTCCGGGCCGGGATCGGCATGATGACCTACACGCCCACCGGCGCGGTGGACTGCACGGTGCACGAGGTACCCGGCACCGACGTGACCGTGCGGGTGTACCGGCCCGTCGGCGTCGACGGCCCGCTGCCGTGCGTCTACGCCATCCACGGTGGCGGGTACGTGCTCGGTGACGCCGCCATGCTCGACGCCCGGATGGACGTCTGGTGCGTGGCGCACCGCTGCGTCGGCGTGAGCGTCGAGTACCGCCTCGCCCCCGAGCACCCCTACCCCGCCGGGCTCGACGACTGCCACGTCGGTCTGCGGTGGGTGCACGAGCACGCCGCCGACCTCGGGATCGACCCCGACCGCATCGGCATCCAGGGCACCAGCGCCGGCGGTGGCCTCGCCGCGGCGTTGGCGATCTACGAGCGCGACGAGGGTGGCGTGCCCGTCGCCTTCCAGCTGCTCGAGTGCCCGATGCTCGACGACCGGCGCGTCACGCACTCCAGCCGGATCGAGGGGCTCGCCGTGTGGAGCCGCGAGTCCAACGAGTACGGCTGGGCCGCGTACCTCGGCCCGCTGGCCGACGCCGACGACGCCATCCCGGCGTTCGCCGCGCCCGCCCGAGCGGCCGATCTGTCGCACCTGCCGCCGGCGATCGTGCTGGTCGGTGGGGCCGACGGCTTCCGCGACGAGGACGTCGCCTACGCGACCCGCCTCATGCAGGCCGGCGTGCCCACCGAGCTGCACGTGTATCCGGGCGCTCCCCACGGCGCGCAGATCATCCCCGACACCGCCGTCAACCTGCAGTGGGAGCGCGACGTCGAGGACTGGCTGGCCCGCCAGCTCGCGCACTGAGGTGGCCGCGGCGGCGCTGATCGTCAACGCCCTCGCCACCGCGGTGATGGTCGGGGTGGTGTGGTTCGTCCAGGTGGTGCACTACCCGCTCCTGGCCCGCTACGGCGCCGCCGACTCGCCGACCGTGTCGGTCGAGCACCAGCGCCGCACGGGCTGGGTGGTGGGACTGCCCATGGCCGCCGAGGGCGTCACCACGCTCGTCCTGCTGGCCACCCGTCCGGCGGGTGTGGGCGTCGTCTGGCCGTGGATCGGGGCGGTCCTGCTGGCGGTGGCGCTCGGGAGCACCGTGGTGTTCTCGGTGCCGGCCCACGCCCGCATGGCGGCCGGCCACGACCCGGCGGTGGGTCGCCGCCTGGTGCGCACCAACTGGCCGCGCACGGTCGCCTGGACCCTGCGTCTGGCCGTGTGCGCGGTGATGCTCGGCCAGGCGGTCGCCTGACCGGGAGCGCACCGGGAATCGCGCCTACGCTCCGGGCCGTGCCCCGCCTCGTCGATCCCGCCCACGTCGAGCCGGTGGTGGCGGGCCTGGTCGGCGCGATCACCGTCGACGGCGGCCCGACCCCCGAGCAGCTCCTCGTGCTGCGTGCCGTCACCGCCCACCTCTGGGAGCGCCCCGACCTCGACCCGGCGACGGTGACGGTCCTCGACCCGGCGGCCACTGCGGCGGCCCTCCCCGACCGGGCCGTCCGGCGACGCTTCCACGAGGTCCTCATGACCCTCGAGACCTGCCGACACCCGTTCTCCGCCGCGCTGGTCGAACGCTCCGAGGCCTACCTCGACGCCCTCGGCGTCGATGGCCCCGACGTGGCGATCCTCCGGACGCTCGTCGCCGACGGCCACGCCCGCGCCCACGCCGACTTCGACCGGTTCCTGATGGGCAGCGTCGCCGATCGTCACGAGGCCGGCCTGACGGCCGAGGCACCCGACGGCCCCGAGCCCGAGTTGGCGGCGCGGGTGGCGGCGTTCGCGGATCTCCCCGCCGACAGCCTCGGGCAGGCCTACCTCGCCTTCTACGCGCGGCACGGCATCGCGCTGCCCGGCACCACCGCCAGCCCGTTGAACCACTTCTTCGTGTCCCACGACATGACCCACGTCATCGCGGGCATCGAGCCCACCGCCGCCGGCGAGATCGCGCTCAGCGCCTTCCAGATGGCGATGGACGACACCCCGGTCAACGTCGGCGCCCTGTTCGCCTCCCTGGTGGTCCACGAGGCCGGGTTCGGCGACTCCCCCACGATCGGTCACGAGTCCGGGATCCTGGCCACACCGGGTGCCGCCGAGGTGTTCGCCGCGTCGTTGGCCCGCGGCGCCCGCTGCTCCGGCGACGTCTCGGCGGCCGACCACTTCGCCCTCGCACCGCTCCCGCTCGCCGAGGTCCGCGACCGCTTCGGCGTGCCGGCCCCGGCCGACCCCGCCGACGGACACCACTGCTGGTAGTCCCCGATCCGAGGAGCTCCCGTGCCCCGCCTCGTCCCGCCCGAACTCGTCGAGCCCACCGTGCGGGGTCTGGTCGGCGCCGTCACCGTCGACGACGGACCGACCACCGAGCAGCTCGCGGTGCTCCGGGCGATCACGGTCCACCTCTGGGAGCGGCCCGACCTCGACCCGGCCGTGGCTCCGCCGACCGACCCGGCCGCCACCGCCGCCGCGATCACCGACCCGGCGGCCCGCCGCCGGTTCCACGAGGTGCTGTTCACCCTCGAGCAGTGCCGACACCCGCTCACCGACACCCAGGTGTCGCGGGTCGAGGAGTACGCCGACGCCCTCGGGTTCGACGGTGTCGACCTGGCCCTGTTCCGGACCCTGGTCGACGAGGGCTCCGACCGGGCCGCCGCCGACTTCCAGCGGTTCTTCGACGCCATGATCGTCGACCGCTCCGAGCCGTCGCTGCGCCCGATGGCCGAGGCGAAGGGAACCCTCGACCCCGCGCTCGCCGACCGCATCGACGCCCTCCACGACCTCCCGGAGGGCACGCTCGGCTGGTGCTACGTGGAGTTCCTGCACAGCCACGGTCTGGCGACCCCGGGGCGCGAGGCGTCGCTGCTCAACCCGTTGTTCGTCGCCCACGACATGACGCACGTCATCGCGGGCATCGCCCCGACCGGCGAGGGGGAGATCGCACTCGGCGGCTTCCAGATGGCGATGGACGACACGCAGGCCAACACGTTCGCGTTCCTGGCACCGCTGATCGTGCACGAGGCCGGCTTCTCCGGCATCGACTCGATCACCGAGACGTCGGGCACGCTCGGGCGCCCCTACGCCGCCGAGCTGCTCGGACGGTCGCTGGCGCGTGGAGCGGCGACCACCGCCGACTTCGCGTTCGTCGACCACTTCGAGCTCGCCCCGCTCCCCCTCGCCGAGGTGCGCGCGCGGTTCGGCGTGCGTCGACCCGAGGACCCCGACGACGGGCACCACCTGTTCTGGGACTGATCCGCCGGGGCGCGCCCCGGAGCCCGGTCAGAGGTCGCCGAGGACGTCCCAGAGGCCGTCGGGGGTCTTGCGCTGCACCCGCCACTCGGCGGTACGGATCTCGCCGTCGACCACCGAGAGCGCGCCCCGCTCGACCAGCCGACCGAGGACGTCGTCGACGACGTCGGTGGTCCAGCCCAGGTCGGTGGCCGCGGATTCGACCGTCGGACGCCGCCGGGCCCGCAGGACCAGCCGGGCGAGGTCGGCCTCGTCGTCGGGCAGCCCCACCAGGTCGAGCATCGTGAAGGAGGCGCCCTTCGGGCCCGCGAGGGCGGCCACGCCGTCGACCTCGCCGATCCCTTCGGCGATGTCGCCGTAGAAGGCGTCGAGGGAGGGTCGGGCGGACCGGTCGCGGGGCACGAACCAATGGTGACAGCACATCGGGTCGGGCCGGGCCGCCACCGGCTCCAGTGTGCCCAGCGTCACACGCCGCCGACCCGACCCCGAGGCCCGGCCCGGTCCGGGGCTCAGGGCTCAGGACGCCGTGGTCGGGGACCGTCGGGGGGTCGCTCCCTCCGACGGCGCCAGCACCCGGGGCCGGCGCACCCAGTCCTGGGCGGCCAGGGTCGCGCCGATCATCGTCAGGAAGCGGGGCGCCTCCCAGGCCGCGCCCTCCGGGCTCGGGTGGGCGCCGTCGGTGGGGCGCAGGAACACGCCGTCGAGGCGGCCGGGGCAGGGGTAGCGCTGTGGGCAGACGATCCGGTTGAGGTCGACGACCGAGACGTCGGTGTCGTGGGCGGCGGCGAAGACCCGGTAGAGATCGGCGATGTGGTCGAGGCGGGCCTGATCCGATTCGTCCTGGGTGTAGACGAACCGGTCGCCGGCGCGGTCGTAGGCCGGACCACCCAGCGGCACCGTCGCGAGCACGAGACGTGTGCCGAGGCGCACCCGCAACGACTCGAGCTGCGCCAGGAACCAGGCGTCCCACTCCGGGGTGGCGAACGACAGGACCTGGCCCCCGACGACGTGGTCGTTGTTCTCCCACGACGACAGCAGCACCACGGCGTCGGCGTCGCGGGCCTTCTGCGCGACCCGGGCGAGGTACGCCTCGTCGTCGTCGACGCACCACTGACTGAGCGCCCGGTTCGGGGTGTGGACCACGAGGGCGTCGACCCAGCCGCAGCCACTGCGGGCGTCGCCGACGACCGCTCCCGGTGCCACCGTCGCCATCGGATCCGCCAGACCGCTGGCGAGGGAGTCGCCCATCAGGACGATGCGCCGTCCACCGAGCGGGTCCACCACGGGGGTGACCTCACCGGCCACGTCGGCCCCGGGGGCATTGGCCGCCCTCGACCGGGTCGATCCGTCGCGGACGGCGGCGCCGACCGGGCCACCGACCAGGAGCGCCCCGACCAGGAGCGGCCCGACCAGAACCGCCGGCAACAGGGCCGACACCACCGGGCGCCAACGGGATCCCACGGCGGGAGCCTAAATGCGGTGGGGCGCCCGCGCTCCGCAGCCGCGGAACCGTTCCCGGGCGGTCACCGAGGGCCCGTTCCCCGGCGGTCCGGCGCCCGGGTTGCACGGTGGCGGTTCGTCGGGGTTCAGTGGGGGTCGTCCGCCGGCCCACCGGCCCGTCGGCCCGACCCCCCACCCGCGACCCCCGGAGACCGTCATGCCCCTCCACGCCCCCGGCGCCATCGACGTCCGCGACGTCGCCACCTACTGGGAGCTCCTGGAGCGCCGCGTCGCCGAGACCCCCGACGCCCGCTTCCTGATGGACGAGCATGACCGGATCCTCACCTACGCCGAGTTCCGCGACCTCACCGAGCGCGTGGCGGCCGGGTTCCTGGCCCTCGGCATCGGCCCGGGCACCGTCGTGTCGTGGCAGCTACCCACCCGCATCGACACCGTGGTCGTCGAGCTGGCGCTCGCCCGCCTCGGCGCCGTGCAGAACCCGATCATCCCCGTGTACCGCGAGCGGGAGGTCACCGCGCTCACGAGGCAGATCGGCGCCGAGTGGCTGATCGTGCCCGGCGTGTGGCGCGACTTCGACTTCCGGGCGATGGCGGCCAACGTCGGCGAACGGCTGGGGCGGCCCCTCGGCGTGCTCGCCACCGACGACGGGCTGCCCGAGGGCGACCCGGCGACCCTCCCGCCCCCGCCGACCGACGGCGACGACGTCCGCTGGCTGTACTCCACGTCGGGAACCACGTCGGAGCCCAAGGCGGTGCGCCACACCGACCGCACCCTGCTCCTCGGCAGCCTCGGCGTGACGATGGCCTACGAGCCCACCGCCGACGACGTCGGCTCCGTCGCCTACCCGATCGCCCACATCGGCGGGCCGCTCTACCTCGGCATCACCCTCTCGGCCGGGTGCGGACTCGTGCTGCTCGAGGCGTTCACCCCCGAGATCGCCACCGCGGTGTACACCCGGCACGGCGTGACGATGGGGGGCGGAAGCACGGCCTTCTACCAGGGGTTCGTCGCGCAGCAACGCCTGTGCGCACCCGACCGCTGGGTCCCGACGATGCGAATCCTGGCCGGTGGTGGCGCTCCGATGCCGCCCGAGGTCTACTTCTCGGTGGTCGAGGAGATCGGGATCACGGTGTCGCACGGCTACGGCATGACCGAGTGCCCGATGATCACCACGGGTGCGCCCGGCGACACCCACGAGCAGCTCGCCCACACCGAGGGTGCCCCCGTGCCGGGCGCCGAGGTGCGGGTCTGCGGACCCGACGGCACGCCGCTCCCGGCTGGCGCCACCGGCGAGATCTGCATCCGCGGGCCCATGGTCTGCAAGGGCTACATCAGCCCCGAGGCGACCGCCGCCGCGTTCGACGCCGACGGCTTCTTCCACTCGGGCGACCTCGGTCACATCCGCCCCGACGGGCACGTGGTGCTCACCGGCCGGGCCAAGGACATGATCATCCGCAAGGGCGAGAACATCAGCCCCCAGGAGGTCGAGGACGTCCTGCACGAGCACCCGAGCGTGCTGGCCGCCGCCGTGATCGGGCTGCCCGACCCCGAGCGGGGCGAGCGGGTGTGCGCGGTGGTCGAGCTCCAGCCGGGCGCCGCACCCCTCACGCTCGACGACGTCAAGGAGCACTGCCGGGCGGTCGGCCTGATGGTGCAGAAGACGCCCGAGCAGATCGAGATCGTCGACGCGCTCCCCCGCAACGCCACCATGAAGGTCCTCAAGACCGAGCTGCGCGACCGGTACGCCGGCTGACCGGCGGCCCCCGGCCGACCCCTAGCCTGACCACCGTGGACTTCGCCCTCGACGAGCACCTCCTCGCCCTCCGGGCCGAGGCGGAGGAGTTCGCGGTCGGCGCAGTGGCCCGGTACGGCCGTCACAACGACGGCTGGCTGTGCGGATACTCGCGCGAGCTCTCACGCGACCTCGCCGCCCGGGGCTGGATCGGACTGACCTGGCCCGAGGAGTTCGGCGGTGGCGGCCGCCCGCCGATCGAGCGGCTGGTGCTCGCCGAGGTCCTCATCACCGCCGGGTTGCCCCTCGCGGCGTCGTGGTTCGTCGACCGCCAGATGGGCCCGGCGATCATCGCCTACGGCACCGGGCAGCAGCAGCGTGACCTCCTGCCGCCGATGCTGGCGGGCGAGGCCACCTGGTGCATCGGGATGAGCGAGCCCGACAGCGGCTCCGACCTGGCGTCGCTCCAGACCCGCGCGGTGCGCGACGGCGACGACTGGGTGATCACCGGCCGCAAGATCTGGACGTCGTTCGCCCACAAGGCCGACTGGTGCTACCTGATCTGCCGGACCGACGCCGTGCCCGGCAAGCCGCACCTCGGGATCAGCGAGATCGTCGTGCCGATGGACGCACCGGGGGTCGAGGTCTCGCCGGTGATCGACCTCACCGGCGACCGCCACTTCAACGAGATCGTCTTCGACGACGTGCGCGTGCCGGTCGGCAACCTGGTCGGCGAGGAGGGCAACGCGTTCGCCCAGACCATGCGCCAGCTCGAGCACGAGCGCGGCGGGATCGACCGCCTCGTCTCGAACCGGGCGCTGTACCTCCACGCCCGTGAGCACGCCGACGTCTCCGACCCGCTCGTGCGCCAGGAGATCGCCGCCATCGAGTCGGGGTACCGGATCGGCCGCATCCTCGTCACCCGTGGCGTGCTGGGTCAGGCCCCGCCCGGGTTCAGCGCCGCCACGAAGTGCGTGTGCACGGAGTTCGAGCAGCGGGTCGCCGACTTCGCCGCCCGGGTGCTCGGCCCGGCCGTGATGGTCCACGACGAGTGGAGCGCCGAGGTCCACTACGCGCCCGCCTACACGATCATGGGCGGCACCTCCGACGTGATGCGCAACATCATCGCCGAGCGCACGCTCGGCCTGCCGCGCTGAACGCACCGCCTACTGCCGACCCATCCCCTCGCGGGCCTCGGCCGCGCGCTGGGCCGGGTCGCCACCACCGGCGTCGGCGGGACGGGACTCGACGAGTCGGATCTCCACCCGGTCGAGCGCACCGGTGAACGCGAACGGGGCCTCGTAGCGGTCACTGACCGGCGAGCCGTGGTCGAACCCGACGCTGGGTCCGATGCTCGAGAGGATCCGCATCACGAACGGCACCTCGACGGTGCCGCACTCGGCACCGTCGACGACGAGCGTCGCCGCGCCCCCTTGCTTGCCGGTGCGCCGGAACCGAACCCCGAGCGTGCACCGGCCGGTGGGCACCGGCACCGTGCTCTCGACGACGTGGTGGTCGCCGAAGATGTTGTAGTCGAACACCAGCCGGTCGTCCTGCACGAACAGGCTGAGCCCCGAGTTCTCGGTCCCCGACGCGTAGATCACGCCCCCGGCGCCGGGAGGCCGGTCGATGTCGGCGTCGAGGTCCCAGCTGCGTCCACCGATCGACGCCGCGGCCTGGGCCGGCATCTGGGTCATCGGCGGGCGGTAGACGTAGGTGCGGTCGGGCCGGTGCGGCGAGTGCTCGCGGAAACGCACCCCGAACAGCTCGATCGTGCGGTCGTCCAGGGGTAGGACGCCGTGGGTCTCCGCCTCCTCCCACCACCGCGCGACGAGCTCGGCGACCTTGTCGGGCATCGCCTCGGCGAGGTCGTGGCACTCGGAGCGGTCGACGTCGACGTGGTAGAGCTCGAAGCGGTCGTCGGCGAACGGCGTGCCCGGCTGGTGGCGGGTGACGACCTTCCAGCCGTCGCACCACAGCGCCCGGTGCCCCATCATCTCGAAGTACTGCACCGCCTTGCGGGTCGGGGCGTCGGGCTGGTCGAGGGAGTACCCCAGCGAGGTGCCGGTCACCGGCGACTGCGGCACGCCCCGGTACACCTCCGGCGGCGTGACGCCGAGGATCTCGTAGATCGTCGGGGCGACGTCGTTGACGTGGTGGAACTGGTGCCGCAACGTGCCCGCCTGGTCGGGGGCGATGCCCGTCGGCCAGTGCACGATCAGCGGGACGTGCACGCCCCCCTCGTGGGTGTTCTGCTTGTACCACTTGAACGGCGTGTTGCCGGCCTGGGCCCAGCCCCACGGGTAGTTCGTGTGGCTGCGCGGCCCGCCGATGTCGTCGAGGCGCGCCACCGCCTCGTCGGGCGACTCGAGCACGAAGTTGAAGTACTTCCACTCGTGCATCACGCCGAACGGACCGCCCTCCTGGCTGGCGCCGTTGTCGGAGCACAGGAGGATCACCGTGTCGTCGAGCTCCCCGAGCGCCTCGAGTGCGTCGAGGAACCGGCCGATCTGCACGTCGGTGTGGTCGAGGAACGCCGCGAAGGCCTCCTGGAGCCGGGTGGCGAGCAACCGGTGGTTCTCGGGGAGCGTGTCCCAGGCCTCGACGCCGGGGTTGCGCGGCGCCAGGTCGGTGTCGGGGGGCACGATCCCCATCGCCCGCTGGCGGGCGAACCACTCGTCGCGGGCGACGTCCCAGCCGGCGTCGAAGCGGCCGCGGTACTTGGCGAGGTATTCGGGCGGCGCCTGGTGCGGCGCGTGCGTGGCGCCGAACGCCAGGTAGGTGAAGAACGGCCGGTCGGGCCGCACCGACTTGGCGTCGTGCACGAAGGCGATGGCGTGGTCGACGAGATCCTCGCTGAGGTGGTAGCCCTCGGCCGGGGTGGCGGGCGGGTCGACGTGGTGGTTGTCGTAGACCAGCTCGGGGTGGAACTGGTCGGTCTCGCCGTCGAGGAAGCCGTAGAAGCGGTCGAAGCCGCGCTGGCACGGCCACTGGTCGTAGGGCCCGGCGGCCGAGCCGTCCTCCATGGGGCAGAGGTGCCACTTGCCGAGACAGAACGTGGTGTAGCCCTCGTCGCGCAGCACCTCGGCGATCGTGGCGGCGTGGGCCGGGATGTGCCCCCGCATGTGCGGGAAGCCGGTGTTGAAGTTGGCCAGCCCGCGCATGCCCACCTGGTGGTGGTTGCGGCCGGTGAGCAGCGCCGCCCGGGTCGGCGAGCACAGGGGCGTGACGTGGAAGTTGGTGTACCGCAGTCCACCGGCGGCGAGGCGGTCGATGTTGGGCGTCTCGATCGTCGAGCCGTAGCAACCGAGGTGGGAGAAGCCCAGGTCGTCGAAGAGGATCACGACGACGTTGGGTGCGCCCTCCCCCGGGTGCGGACGCTCGGGGAAGTGCGGGACCGACTCGGCGAGCGTGGGCCCGATCGTCCCGGCGAAGTCCCCGGTCACGCGCCCGCCGTCCGACCGGGGCCGTCGAGGCGGTGCTCGTCGACCGAGGCGACGAGGCGGTCGCGTCGCGGCCGCAGGGCGATGGCGTGGATCTCGTCGGCGTCACCCGTGGCGGCGAGGAGCGCCGCGGTCACGTCGGCGTCGGGGGCGAAGTCGTAGGCGACGCGGTTCCAGGTGCGGTCGTCGCCGACGACCACGCCCTCCACCGTGAAGGTCGCGAGACGCGTCGCGCCGGCGACCTCGGGCAGGGCGCTCCCCGGGGTCCGGGCCACGCGCAGCACGGTGGTGCCCGTCTTCAGGGCTTCGCGGTCGAGCAGCGTGGTCGGTCCGTCGGGGTGCGTGGCGAGGATGATGGTGAACTCCATCCCGGCCTCCTTGTGCACGTGCTTCTCCTTGAAGTCCGTGCGGGTGTTCATCTCGACGAACGAGCGGCGGGTCGGGTACCGCGCCACGGCCACCCGGTCCCAGGTCGGCTCGCCCGACCGCTGGTCGACCACGTCGGCCACGTAGCAGAGCTCGGCGCCGATGCGCTCCAGCACGTCGGTCGGCGCGTACCGGTCGTCGGCCTCCCGTCCGCTCACCGGGGCGTCGCCACCGTCGCCGTCGGCGTAGGCGGCGACCGGCTTGTACTTCATGAGATTGAGGCACCAGACGGGTCCGTCGTGCTCTGGGGCCCGGTCGGCCCAGGTGGCGAGCAGATCGAAGTTGAGGCGGCCGTAGGAGGGCATGGCGGGCTCCCGGTCGGGGTCGGTACCGCTGACCGTAGACGGGATCGGCCGGTCCGGGTCGTACGCTGGAGCCATGAGCGACGCCGCCATGCGGGCCTACGCAGCCGGGCTCCCCGCCCCCGAGTTCGCCGACCCGGCGTGGGTCACGCCGGTCCCCCTCGCCGAGGCCCGGGTGGCGATCGTCACCAGCGCCGCCCTCCACGAGGCCCACGACACCGGCTTCACCAACGACGACACCGGGTTCCGGGTGATCGACCGTGGAGCGCGTGACCTCGTGCTCGGCCACTGGAGCCCCAACTTCGACCGGGCCGGGTTCGCCGCCGACCTCGACGTCGTGTTCCCGATCGACCGGCTCGAGGAGCTCGCGGCCGCCGGTCGCATCGGCAGCGTGGCTCCGCGGCACCTGTCGTTCGCCGGCAACCAGGAGGACACCGTCAGCCGCATCCGCCTCGACTCGGGTCCGGCGGCGGCGGCGCTGCTCACCGCCGACGCCGTCGACGTCGTGCTGCTCACCCCCGTCTGACCGCTCTGCACGCGCACCGTGTGTGTGCTCGCCCACGTCCTCGAGGCCCACGGCATCGCCACCGTCACGCTGGCGTCGGTCCGGCCGGTCGCCGAGGCGATCCGCCCGCCGCGCGCCCTGTACTGCGAGTTCCCGCTCGGCCGACCGCTCGGCAAGGTCGGCGACCCGGCGTTCCAGACCGCCGTGCTCGAGGCGGCGTTCGCCCTCCTCGACGTGCCGAGCGGTCCGGTGCTCGCCGACTTCCCCGAGGTCGTCGAGCTCGACGCGACGCCGCTCGCCTGCACGATGCCGCCGCGCTACGACCCCACGTTGCCGCCGGCCGTCGACGAGGCCCGCGCCCTGCGCGCCGCCTGGGAGCGCTCGCGGGCCGCCCGGGGCCGCACGTCGGTCGGGCGGGTCCTGCCCGGCGAGCGCATCGACGAGATCGCGTCGGCCTTCGCCGCCATCGCAGACGGCACGCCGTGGAAGGACGCGGCCCTGCCCGACAATCCGGTCGGGTGTGCGCACGATCTCCGCGACTACTACGAAGAGGCGGCGCTGGCGCTCGCCGACGCTCCCGATGCGGCAGTGCCCGGGGCGATCGAGGCCTGGTACTACGACGTCACCGAGGCGGGCCGCACCGTCCTGGCGGCCCGGAAGGCGATGCAGGACGCCGGGGCGCCGTTCCCGCTCTGGTTCTACCTCGCCCCCGGCACCCGCTGAGGCACGAGCGGCCCCGGACCGCCGACCAGGGCTCGTACCTGGTTCAGTAGAATCCGGTGATCGCCCGCCCACAGCCGACCCCCGGAGATCCGTTGCGCGCCGCTCCACCCACTCCCCGTCGGGCCGCCCGCCGAACGCTCACGGCGGGCATCGTCACCCTCCTCGTGGCTGCCGGTCTCGTCGGCACCGCCGCCGGACCGGCCGTCGCCGTGCGGCCGTGTCCGCCGTTGCAGATCGGGCTCCTCGCCCGGTTCGAGGGTCCCGACGCCTCGATCGCCGCGGCTGAGCTCACCTCGGCCCGCCTGGCGGTCGACGGGTTCACCACGGAGAACCCGGACTGCCCGGTCACGGTCCTGCCGCTCGACGCCGGCGCCGACGGCAACGCCGCCGGTGACGCGATCCGGGCCGCGGCCGAGGACCCGCGACTCGTCGCGGTGATCGGGCCCCAGCGCTCCGGCGACACGCTCGTCGTCGGCCCGCTGCTCGAGTACCTCGGGCTCCCGTTCATCTCGATGTCGGCCACCCGGCCCGACCTGTCGGAGCAGGGCTGGCGCACGTTCCACCGGATCGTGGCGAGCGACGTCGTCCAGGGTGCGGCGGCCGCCCGTTGGATCACGCGGACCCTCCACGCGAAGAAGGTCGGCGTGGTCGACGACGGGACCCCCTACGGCGCAGCGCTCGCCGCCGAGGTCCGCGCCGGACTCGGCTCGACCCCCGTGGTCACCGCCCACCTCGCCCCGGACCAGACCGATCTCTCGAGCGCGGTCAACGCCCTGTCGGGCCTCGGCCCCGACGACGTCGTCTACTACGCCGGCTACGACGTGGAAGGTGCCCGTCTCCTCACCGCGCTGCGCGCCGCCGGGAGCACCGTCCGCTTCGCCGGCGGTGACGGACTGCCCACCGAGGCCTTCATCGCCGGCGCCGGCCCGGCCGGCGAGGGCGTGCTCATCACCTGCCCGTGCGCCCCGCCCGACCGCCTCCCGCGGGCACGGGGGTTCGTCGACCGGTACACGGCCGCCACGGGGTCCGCGCCGCAGCTCGGCTCCTGGACCGTCGAGACCTACGACGCCACCGACCTCGTGCTCACCGTCATCGGCGAGGGGGCCCACACCCGGGCCACCGTCGGCCGGGGCCTCGACCGGATCCGGCGTCGGGGCGTGCTCGGGACCCACCGCTTCGACGCCCGCGGCGACGTGATGGCACCCACCGTGTGGGTCTACCGGGTGTCGGGCGGCCGACTCGTCGCGGACGAACCGATCACCGGATCCACCCGGCGCTCCTGATCCACCCCGCTCAGGCCCGGACCACGGGCACCGGGCTGTCGATCTCGACCGTGCCGTCGGCCCGTGCCTCCACCGTGACCGACCCGTGGGGCGTCGGCACGATCGCGCGGGCCCAGTCGAGGTCACCGAGGGCCGGCGCCACCCGCACCGCCGCGTAGCCCGGCTCGGCGGGCGCGATCCCGAGCGTGTGCACGATCAGGTCGGCCGACGGCGTCGCCGACCAGCCGTGGCAGCGGGTGCCGCCGTTCCAGCACTCGGGCCACGTGGTCTCACCCCGGTCGAGGAACGTCGACCAGTCGCGGCACAGGTCGGCGACCAGTTCGGCCCGCCCGGCGCGCGCCACCCCGTCGTGGACGACCGACCGGAAGAACGGCTCGGCTGCGACCATCTGCGTCTCGACGTCCCACTCGGGCTCCGGATAGCCCATCACCAGGTGGACCATGCCCGAGTTCGCGCCCGCCTCGGTGGCGGTGTCCATCACCCACGAGTGCCGCAGCAGCCGTGACCGGTCGGTGATGCCCGCCACGACCCGGTCGACGCGGTCGACGGGCACGATCCCGGCCGACAGGGCGGCCGCGCCGCCGTGCTGGGCCGCCGCCCGTTGCGGTACGCCGTGGAGCACGTGGTCGACGTAGACCCCACGGTCGGCGTCCCAGAACGTGTCGAACGCCGCCGCCACCGCGGCCCGACGCGCCCGCGCCCACCCCGCGGTGCCGCCGTCACCCAGCCAGACGGCCAGGTCGGCGACGTCCTCCAGCGCCCGGGCCCACAGCGCGTTGAGCGTGGAGGAGCACCCGGCGTGGTACACGCTGGCCCAGTCGAGCAGCACCCAACCGTCGACGTCGTGGAGCAGACCGTCGGGTTGCAGGTACGACTCGAACCAGCGGAGCGTGCGCACCGCCACCGGCAGGAGCTCGGCCACGAGATCGCGGTCACCGGTGTAGCGGAAGAGGTTGTGGACCGACCGCACCCAGTGCAACGACCAGTCGGGCACCAGCATGCGGTCGTCGAGCGAGAAGTCCGACGCCGCGGCCATCGCGAGGAGGCCGTCGGCGCGGGGCTCCGCGGCGAGCTGTGGGTGCCAGCGCGCCATCGACCAGTCGGGGTTGTTGGTCAGGTCGACCGTCTGGTGCACGACCGAGTCGCCCGTCCAGGCCCGCTGCTCGCGCGTCGGGCAGTCGACGTAGGCGTCGAGTGCGCAGAGGTCGACCGTGCGCAGGCCCACCGCGTGGATCTGCTCGAGCAGCGGGTCGGAGCACGCGAAGGCGGCACCGGCGGGACGCGGCCGGTGCCGGTCGTGAACGGCGAGGTCGAGGGTGAGCCCGGGCGCGGGCGCCGGCGTGCGCACCGCCACGTGGAGGTGGCGCGCCCCCACCACGTCGAACGACTCGAACCGCAACCGCTCGGCACCGTCGGCGACGTACCGCAGTCCGGCGTGCTGGCCGAGCGTGAGGAGCGCACCGGCGGCGTCGAGGTGCTCGCCCGCCGCCAGGTCGACGGTGGTGCCCGCCGGCGCCCCCGCCAGGTCGAGCACGACCGTGCCCGCCGCGATGCGCCCGAGGTCGAACGTGTGCACCGTCACCGGGCCGTCGTCGGCGGTCGCGGTGTGCTCGTCGTCGAGGACCTGGCGAACCGGATCCGGACCCGGTTCGGTTCCGGCCACGGTCCGGACCCCGGTCGGGACGGCCGGGTGGACGGCACCGTCGGGGAACGCCGTGCGCACCGGCGGGCGCAGCACCCCGAACGGTGGGCTCGGCGGGTGCGGATCGGCGTTGGCCCCGGTGTGCAGCGGGAGGATCTCGGTCGCCCGGTTCCAGTCGTCGGCGACGAAGCCCGGTGCGTCCCAGCCGTGGGGGTACCGCCGGGCGTCGAACGCCTCGAGCGGCAGGCAGGCGACGTCACCGG
>JAFMJM010000179.1 GCA_017853455.1 Acidimicrobiia bacterium
AGGAGCCGGCCACGGGTCGAGGGCATGACGCGATCCTGCCCGATGTGGGCCTTCCCCCGCGACCCCGCCCGCGACCCCGCCCCACGAACCCGCCCCACGACCCCGCCGGTGGGCGTAGCGTCGGGCCGTGCACCACGATCTCGTCGTCCGGGGAGGGCTCGTCGTCGACGGCACCGGCGCCGCCGCGCGCCGGGCCGACGTCGCCGTCGTCGGCGACACGGTCGTCGCCGTGGGCGACGACGTCGGCCGGGGTCGGCGCGAGATCGACGCCGACGGTCGGATCGTCACCCCCGGGTTCGTCGACGCCCACACGCACCTCGACGCCCAGTTCGCCTGGGACCCCCACGCCACGTCGTCGTGCTGGCACGGCGTGACCTCGGTGGTGATCGGCAACTGCGGCGTCACGTTCGCGCCCGTCCGCCCCGGCGACCGGTCGGTCCTGGCCGAGATGATGGAGTCGGTCGAGGACATCCCCCGGGCGGCGGTGCTCGAGGGGCTGCCGTGGGACTGGGAGTCGTACGGGGGCTTCCTCGACTGGCTGGAGCGCATCCCGAAGGGCGTCCACGTCGGCGGGATGGTCGGCCACGCGGCGGTGCGGATCGCGACGCTCGGCGACCGGGCGCCCGACCCCGACGCCGTCGTCACCGCCGACGACCTCGCGCGCATGACCGCCCTCGTCGCGGAGGCCGCGGCGGCGGGCGCGCTCGGCGTCTCGACCTCCCGCACGTTGCGCCACCGCGTCCCCGACGGCCGGTACGTGCCCGGCACCTGGGCCGACGCCGACGAGCTCACGGCCCTGGCCGACGCGATCGGCGCCGGCCGGGTGCTGGAGGTCGCGCCCCGCTTCGACGGCGACGGCCCGGCCGAGCCCCGGGTCGACGAGGAGCTCGCCTGGATGACCGCCGTCAGCCGGGCGACGGGTGTCACGGTCACCTTCAACCTCACCCAGACCCGCGAGCAGGGCTGGCACTACCGGCGGGCGTGCAACCAGGCCCGGTCCGCCAACGCCCGCGGGGCCCGGATCCGGCCCCAGACGTCACCCCGCTTCATCGGGCTCCTGACCGGACTCGCCCACCGGACGCCCTTCGACGCCCACCCCGAGTGGCAGGCGCTGCAGGCGCTCGCGCTCCCCGACCGCCTGGCGCGCCTGCGCGACCCGTCGGCGCGCGCCGCCCTGGTCGACGCCGCCCGCACCGACCGGGCCGGCCTCGACGACTTCTTCGTGCTCGGCGGCGCCGACGACACCGCGCGCTACGACACCGACCCGGCCCGGAGCCTGCTCGCGCTCGCCGACGCCGCCGGCACCACCCCGGTCGAGTGGTTCGTGACCGAATCGCTCGCCACCGACGGCCGCCTCGTGTGCTCGTGGCCGCTGCTCAACCAGCGCGTCGACGCCATCGGCGAGATGATCGCCGACCCCCTCGTGCTGCACGGGCTCGGCGACGCCGGTGCCCACGTGGGCCAGACGATGGACGCCAGCACCACCACCACGCTGCTCGCCACGTGGGTCCGCGACCGGAACGTGCTGACCCTCGAGGAGGGGGTGCGCCGCCTCACCTCCGACCCGGCCCGCACCTTCGGCGTCGACCGTGGCGTGTTGCGCGTCGGGGCCATCGCCGACCTCAACGTGATCGACCTCGACGCCCTCGACTGCGCGGTGCCCGAGTTCCGCCACGACCTCCCCCTCGGTGCCGGTCGTTGGGTGCAGCGGTCGCGGGGCTACGACTGCACCGTCGTGGCCGGGCAGGTCGCGGTGGAGCACGGCGAGTGCACCGGCGCGACCGCCGGGCGCGTCCTGCGCCACGCGGCCGGATCCACGACCCACCGGTAGCATCCGCGCCGCGTGGACGACCTCGCCTTCTACGGCCTGCACCCCGTTGCCGCCCCCGACGGGGAGGGCCACTCGACCTGGCGCTTCGAGGTCGTGCGGGCGCTGTGCTCCGGGCTCGGAAGCCTGTTCGGCGGGTGCGGCCTCGGCGCCGCCCTCGCCGCCCTCGAGCACGACACCGGACGACCGGTCGTGTGGGCCACCGCCCAGTTCCTGCAGTTCGCCCGGCCGGGTCAGTTCGTCGACCTCGAGGTGACCGAGGTCGTGCGCGGCGGCGCCACGAGCCAGGCCCGCGTGCTCGCCCGGGTCGACGACCGCGAGATCTTCACCGTGCTCGCCTCCCTCGGTCGCCGCGACCTCCCCTGGGCCGACACCTGGGCCGAGATGCCCGACGTGCCCCCGCCCGCCGCCTGCCCGCCCCGTCCCCTGCGCCCCGAGCACCGCGGCACGATCGCCGAGCGCATGGAGGCGCGCATGGCGAACTACCGGGTGATCGTCGAGCCCGACGGCATCCGGGGAGACGGACGCTCGGCGCTGTGGGTCCGCAACCCCTGGGGCGACGACGCCCGTGCCGCCGCCCTCGCCATCCTGGGCGACTACGTCCCGTCGGGGCTCGGGCAGGCGACCGGCCAGCGCCACGAGATCAACAGCCTCGACAACACCCTGCGCATGGTCCAGGTCCACCGCACCGAGTGGATCCTCGCCGACATCCGCATCCAGGCCCTGCGCGACGGCTTCGGCCACGGCCTCGTCCACCTGTGGGCCGAGGACGGCACCCTGCTCGCCACCGCCACCCAGTCCGCGATCGTGCGGGCCGTCCGCCCCCGGGAGGAACCGTGACCGTCCCCCGCCGCCACGGCATCACGGTGCCGTTCCCCGGTCTCCT
The DNA here is from genome assembly GCA_017853455.1 of Acidimicrobiia bacterium. Lineage (GTDB taxonomy): Bacteria > Actinomycetota > Acidimicrobiia > IMCC26256 > PALSA-555 > CAIUKV01. The sequence goes on from JAFMJM010000179.1 coordinate 2,715, forward strand.
CCACGAGCAGCGCCCGTGGTACGAGGAGGCCGTCGCCCTGGGGTACACCGACGTGTGGTCGGCCGAGGCCGGCGGGCACGACGGCCTGATCCCCCTCGCCATGGCGGCGGCCTGGACCCCCACCCTGCGTCTCGGCCCGGCGATCCTCCCGGTGTACACCCGCGGTGCGGCCACCCTCGCCTCCGCAGTGGCGTCGATGTGCCAGGCGGCGCCCGGCCGGTTCGCCCTCGGCATCGGCTGCTCGTCGCCGACCATCGTCGAGCGCTGGAACGCCGTGCCCTTCGACCGGCCGTACCAGCGGGTCCGCGACACGATCCGGTTCCTGCGCGCCGCGCTGTCCGGCGAGAAGGTCGACACCGACTACGAGACGTTCGCGGTGCACGGGTTCCGCCTCGACGTGCGCGTCCCCGAGCTGCCCCCGATCCTGGTCGGCGCCCTCCGGCCCGCCATGCTGCGCCTCGCCGGGCGCGAGGGCGACGGCGCCATCACCAACTGGCTGTCGCCCGCCGACGTGCCACGGATCGTCGAGGAGGTCGGCGCCGAGCGCGAGCTCGTGGCCCGGATCATGGTGCTGCCCACCACCGATCCCGACCTCCTGCGGGCCGTCGGCCGCCGGATGGTCGCGGCCTACATGACCGTGCCGGCGTACGCCGCCTTCCAGGAGTGGCTCGGGCGCGGCGACGCCATCCGTCCGATGAACGAGCGGTGGGCCGCCGGTGACCGGGCGGGCGCGCTCGAGCAGATCCCCGACTCCCTGCTCGACGAGCTGATCGTGCACGGCACCCCCGAGGAGTGCGCCCGCCGGGTCGAGGAGTACGCCGCCGCCGGGATCACCACGACGGCGCCGGCGGTGTTCGGCGACGCCGACACGGTCCGCACGATGCTGCGGGCCCTCGCACCCCGGACCTGACGCCGCCGGCCGTCACCGGCGATCGGCGTGCGGCGAGGGCCGCGGCTCAGATCGACGTCAGGGCCACGAAGCCGGCGAGCACCCCGGCGTCGCCGATGACGTCGACCGAGTCGAGGTCGGCCCGGTTCCGCAGCGCCAGGAGCAGGTCGGACGCCGGGCCGCGGGCGGCGACGTCGCCCTTGGCGTGGACGCGCTCGACCTCAGGCCCGTCGGGGGTCACCCGCACCAGCCATTCGCCGGCGGTGTCGGTGCAGTGCACGTGGACCGACTCCCCGGCGCCCACCACCCGGTCGCGCAGGCGGACCCCGACCACCATGGTCAGGAACTCGTCGAGGGCGTCGGCGGCCAGGACGGCGTCGACCGGCCGGACCGAGCCGGCGGCGAGCTCGGCGTCGACGCGGTGCAGCGAGGTCTCGTGGGCGCCGCGGCGCAGCCAGAAGCCGACCGTGCCCGGACCGGCGAGGGTCCACATGGGCGCGTCGGGTGCGGCGGCCGCCAACGTGTCGGCGAGCAGGTCGACCGCACCCGCCACCCAGTCGATCAGGTCCGCCGGGTCGGCGGGCGGGGTCGGCCAGTCGAAGACCGGCTCGGCGATGCGCCGGTCGACGATGTCGGCCTGCCACCGCAGCACGCTGCCCACGTGCACCAGCAGGTCGGTGACCGACCAGTCGGGGCACGACGGCACCCGGGCGTCGGGGCCGGCCGCGCGGGCGGCGGCCACCAGCGCCGCACCCTCCCCACGGACGGCGGCGACGTAGGTGGACGGGTCGAGGGCGGCGGGATCCATGCGCCGAGCCTAGGTCGGGGCGTCGGCGTCCGTCGCGGGGTCGACCGCTTCGACCGGTTCGATCAGGTCGGGTCCGTGGTTGCGGGCGCTGTTGACCCGCGTGCTCACGGCGTGCAGGACCAGTCGGTCGTCGGGCGCCGGGCGCAGCAGACGCTGCAGCGACCCGACGTCGTCGACGTCCGGGTCGAGCCACTCGTCCCAGGCCGGTCGCTCGAGCACCACCGGCATCCGGTGGTGGACCGGCGCCAGGGTGGCGTTGGCGTCGGTGGTGACGATGGTGCACGTGCGCAGCCAGCCGTCGGGACTCCCCGCGACCGCCGCATCCCCGGGCACCTTCCAGGTCTCCCACAAACCTGCGAGGGCGAGCGGCTCGTCGTCGCGCCGGTGGATGAAGTACGGCTGCTTGCGGGTCTTGCCGTCCGGACCCGGCGCCGCCGCCCACTCGTAGAACCCGTCGGCGGGGACCAGGCACCGCTTGCGGGCGAAGGCCCGCCGGAAGGCCGGCTTCTCGGCGAGCGTCTCGGAGCGGGCGTTGATCATCCGGTCCCCCATCGCCGGATCCTTCGCCCACGCCGGCACCAGCCCCCACCGCAGCCGGGACAGGACCCGGCGGTCGTCGTGGTCACGGACCGCCAGGACGGCCCGCCGGGGGGCGACGTTCCAGTCGGGCCCGTCGGAGCCCACCGAGTCGTCGACGTCGTCGACCTCGAAGTGGGTCACGATCCGGTTCGTCGGCGAGGTGATCGTGAAGCGGCCGCACACGGCGGACCCCGATCAGGAGACGGCGCGGGTCCGGGCCCGGGCCCGGACGGCCAGGCGGACCCCCGACCAGGCGGCGTCGACCACGCCGGTCGCCGCGACCTCGAGCCCGGCGTCGAACGCCAGGTCGCGCACCACCGGGTCGGTCAGGTCGGTCGCCACGCCCGCGGTGCGGCGCGGCCAGGCGATCCAGAG
>JAFMJM010000180.1 GCA_017853455.1 Acidimicrobiia bacterium
ACCCCTTCCGCGTCAAGGAAGTGCTCTACCCCTGAGCTAACCGCCCGTGTGAGGGCGTCAGGGTAGCAGCGGCCTGCGCCGCCGGTCGGTTCCCGTCGACACCCTTCGGCGCCGTCAGTTCCCGGCGACCGCCCGCAGCACGTCGATCCGGACCGCCCGACGGGCGGGGACGACCGCCGCGGCCAGACCGGCCAGCGCCACCAGGACGACGAAGGTCCCGATCCGCACCACGGGAACCGCCAACACACCGATGCCCCATCCCGACAACACCGTGGCGAAGGCGAGTCCCCACACCACGCCGACCACCGTGCCGACGAGCGATCCGACGACCGTGACGGCGAGAGCCTCGGCGCGCACCATCGTCCGGACCTGACCGGCGGTCATGCCGACCGCCCGCAGCAGACCGATCTGACGGGTGCGCTCGAGCACGGCCAGGACCAGGGCGTTGGCGACACCGAGCACCGCGAGCGCCATCGCCAGCACCACCAGGGCCAGGGCTGCCGCCAGGACCCGGTCGGCCGAGGCCATCTGCCCGGCCCGATAGGCGGCGCGGTCGAGCACCTCGACGTCGGGGAACGGTCCCGCCAGCCGGTGCCGGATCCGTCGGACCACGGCGTCGGGGTCGCCCGTCGTCCGGACCAGGACCAACGTGTCGGGTTCGTCCGGACCGAAGCCGTCGGCGTAGTCGGCCCGGTCGACCACCGCCGGCGTCACGTACGCACCGGAGAAGTCGGTGCGGGAGAACGTCCCGACGACCTCGAGGTCCCTCGTGAGCCGCGACATCTGCACCGCCACCCGGTCCCCGACCGCGACCCCGAGCTCGTCGGCCGCCGACGCCGAGAGCAGGACCCTCCCCGGACCGAGGTCCTGCGCCCGCCCGCTCACCATCCCGAGATCCACGGTGGCCGCCAGGTCGGACCCCCGCACGCTCGCCACGGTCTCGACGGCGCCCTCGACGCGCACACGCCGGAACTGGACCGGGTTGACCGCCGACACACCACGCGTGCCCGCCACGGCGTCGGCCGCTCCGGAGGAGAACCCCGTGAACTGGCGGTCGCGCAGGACGATCCCGGCGCGGAGCCCGGCGTCGATGGTGGCGGCGACCGAGGCGCGCGCCGAGGCGGCGAACGTGAGCAGGCCCACCACCATGGCCGTCACGACCACCAGCGAGCCGGCCGCCGCCACCGCCCGACGGGGGTCGCGCGCCAACTCGGCGCGGGCGAGCCCGCGCGCGAACGGACCGACGGAACGCGGACGTCGACGCGCCAGTCGTGCGACCAACGGCTCGAGGGCCAGGACTCCGGCCGCCACGAGGCCGACGGCGCCGACCACGACCCAGATGAGCGCGCCGTCGATCCGGGGTCCGGGCCCCGCCCGGCCGACGCCGATGCCGACGAGCAGCAGGCTCCCGACCCCCAACGCCACGGGCACCGCGACCGATCGGCGTCGCCCCACCACGGGTCGATCGTCGGTCAACGCCACGAGCACCGGCACCCGCGCGGCCCGGACGGTCGCCGGGAGCGCGGCGACCACCGTGGCGACGACGCCGACGACCAGTGGAATCACGGTCGAGGCGACCTGCACGTGGATCCCGCCCGTCGGGGTCGGACTGCCCACTGCCCGCAGCACCGCGAGCGCCGCGGCGGCCCCGACCGTGCCGACGACGACGCCGACCACACCCGCCACCAGTCCGAGCAGGACGGCCTCGGCGAGTGACGTGGCGACCACCTGGCGTCCGGTCGCCCCGGCGATGCGCAGGAGGGCGGTCTCGCGCCGACGCCGGGCACCCACCACGGCGAAGGTCTGACCGATCAGGAGGCCGGCCACCGCCATGCCCACGACGGCGAAGCCGAGCAGCGTGCCCCGGAGCAACGCGAGCAGATCCCGCAGACGGGTTCCCGACGACCGGGCCGCCCGCTCGGCCGTCCAGACGTCGAACCGGTCGCCCAGGGCCCGGGCCACCCGGCGCCGGACCCGCTCCGGATCGGCGCCCGGATCGACGCGCACCGCCACCTCGTCGAGCTCACCCGGCGCGCCGACGACCCGTTGAGCCTCCCCCAGGGTGAAGGCCGCCACGGTCACCCCACCGAGGTCCTCGACCCCGTCGAGGCTGATCCGGGCCGACAGACGGTACGACCGGGCTGCATCGGCCCCGACCAATCGGACCCGGTCCCCGACCCGGGCCCCGATGCGCTGCGCCGTCGAGGCGTCGATCGCCACCTCTCCGGCCGATCGGGGTGGTCGGCCCCGGCCGACGACGCGCAGCGGCCCGTTCCGGTCCGGTTGCGACCACGACACCCCGAGGTTGGGCGCCACACCGGTGGTCACCGGCTCCCCCGAGCGGTCCAGGATCCGCACCCGTCCCTGCACCACGCCGTCGGCACGGGCCACCCCCGGGATGTCGGCCACCCGGTCACGGACCGAGTCGGGGAAGCGTTCACCCGAACCCTCCGGGCCGGCTGGACCGGCCAGCCGCACCACCAGGTCGGTCCCGGCGCGTGCGCTCCGGAAGACGCCCGAGTACGTGTCGTCGAGGGTGTCGGTCAGGACCAGCGAACCGGCCACGAAGGCGACACCCAGCACCACGGCGACCGCCGAGAGCATCAGGCGCACCCGGTGGGCCGCCAGACCCCTGATCGTCAGTCTCCACATGGCCGCACCCATGATGGTGCCCGGACGGCGCCGGTCCGCGGCAGCGGCCCACCGCAGCCTCAAGCGCCGGGCCACACGAGCCGATGATCGAGGAGGATCGCGACGAGGAGCCGCTACATGGACCGCACCACCCACCCGCACCCACGAGCCCGTCGGCTCCGCCGGCTGCTGGCGATCGGCGCCATGGCGCTCGGCGTGACGACGGGTGCCGTCGCCTGTGGCGAGCCGGAACCGCCGCCCCCGCCGCCGGCGTGCGCCTCGGTCCACGACGCCACCATCCAGCGGGTCTACGACCGCGTGAACATCGACCGCGCCGGCCAGGGTCTCGGACCCCTCGAGTGGGACGGCGACCTCGCCTGCAACGCCCAGGACTGGGCGGACCACCTGGCGTCGATCACGACGCTGGTCCACCAGGACCTCCCGGCTCTCCTCGCCTCACCCGGCTACGCGGGGACCTGGAACGGCCTGGGCGAGAACCTGCTGGCGGGAAACACCGGGATGACCGGCGACACCATGGCCGACGTGTGGATCAACTCGCCCCACCACCGCGACAACATCCTCGGTCCGTTCACGTCCGTGGGCGTCGCGATGACCCGGAGCCCCGACGGCCGTCTCTGGGTGGTGCAGGAGTTCGGGCGCCGCCGCTGACGCGCCGGGACGTCGGACGGGCGGGTCCGACCGCGTCGTCAGTGCTGGCGGTGCGGAACGGGCAGGTCGGCGCGGTCGAGGTCGTGAGCCTTCACCGTGAAGCCGACCCACGCTCCGAAGAACGCCCCGGCCAGGACGCCCACGATGATCCCCATGCCGATCCAGGCCAGCCAGTGCTCGGGGTCGTCGGGACCCACGGCCAGCAACACGATGGCGATCCAGATGACGATGCAGATCGGCGTGATGAGGAGGGTCCACTTCCGGACCGCCTTCCACAGCGAACGCTCGGCGGCCATGACCCCGGCCAGACGCTCGTCGCCCGGGATCGCGATCTCGCTCCCGGCTTCCTCGATCTCGTAGTTGACGGCGTCGTCGCTCATCGGGGCTCCCCTCCTGGACGGGATGATTCTGGCACGACCCCGGCCGCGACCAAGGTCTCGACGATCATGGCCACCCCTTCGGCGGGGGTGACCCGGTCGCCGGGGATCACCAGCTCGGGCGCCAGGGGCGGCTCGTACGGGTCGTCGATGCCGGTGAACCCGGGCAGCTCACCCGCCCGGGCCTTGGCGTACAGGCCCTTCGGGTCCCGGGCCTCGCACACCGCCAGCGGCGTGTCGACGAACACCTCGAAGAAGGGCAGCCCGGCGGCGGCATGGATCGCCCGGGCGTGGTCGCGCCCCTCCCGGTAGGGGCTGATCACCGGCACCACGGCCACCAGGCCGGCGTCGGCGAACAGCCGGGCGACCTCCCCCACCCGCCGGACGTTCTCCGTGCGGGACGCGGCATCGAACCCGAGATCGCCGTTGAGACCGTGCCGGAGGTTGTCGCCGTCGAGCGAGTAGGTCCCGACCCCGCAGGCGAGCAGATGCTCGAGCAACGCCACGGCGATGGTCGACTTGCCCGACCCCGAGAGGCCGGTGCACCAGACGGTGGCCCCGTGGCCACCGAACGCGTCCCACCGCTCGCCCCGCGGGACGTCGGTGTCGTGCCAGACGACGTTGGCGCTGCGCGGGGTCGACACCGGGAGCCCGTCAGGAGGCGGAGGCGCCCAGCACCATGCCGGCGCCCACCGTCTCGAACGTGGCCTCGTCGACCAGGATGAACGAACCCGTGGCCCGGTTGCGCCGGTACTCGTCCACGAACAACGGAAGGGCGGTCCGCAGGGACACCCGTCCGAGGTCGTTCATGGCGAGGGCGCCGTGCTGGTCGTCGCGGTGGAGCGTGTTGACGTCGAGCCGATAGTGGATCTCCGAGACCTTCGCCCGGGTCCACCGGGTGGTGTGCTTGATGGCCAGGGTCGCGCCCGGGCGGACCGGGGCGTCGGAGAACCAGCAGACCATGGCGTCGAGGTCCTGGGTGACCTGCGGCGTGTTGTTGGGCCGGCAGATCATGTCGCCCCGGGAGACGTCGAGGTCGTCCGCCAGGCGGACCGTCACCGACATCGGCGGGTAGGCCTGGTCGGTGGGCTCACCGTGGAGGTCGATCCCCGCGACGGTGGTCGCGAACCCGCTCGGCAGGACCACGACCTCGTCACCGGGCCGGAAGGTGCCGCTCGCCACCTGTCCGGCGTACCCCCGGTAGTCGTGGTGGTCGTGGCTCATCGGGCGGATGACGTACTGCACCGGGAACCGGGCGTCGATGAGGTTGCGGTCGGAGCCGATGTAGACGTGCTCGAGGTGGTGCAGCAGCGTCGGACCCTCGTACCAGGGGGTACGCGGCGAGTGGGTGACGACGTTGTCACCCTCGAGCGCCGAGATCGGGATGAACGTCAGGTCGTCGATGTCGAGCTTGGCGGCGAACTCGCCGAACTCGGCGCAGATCGCCTCGAAGACCGCCTCGTCGAAGTCGACGAGGTCCATCTTGTTGACGCACAGCACGAGGTGCTTGACCTGCAGCAGCGACGCGATGACGGCGTGCCGACGCGACTGCTCGAGCACGCCCTTCCGGGCGTCGATCAGCACCAACGCCAGGTCGGCGGTCGACGCGCCGGTGACCATGTTGCGCGTGTACTGGATGTGGCCCGGGGTGTCGGCGATGATGAACT
>JAFMJM010000181.1 GCA_017853455.1 Acidimicrobiia bacterium
ACCTCCCAGCCGATCGGGTCCTGGTGGGCCATCGCCTCGGCGTCGGACATGTGCTCGGTCTCGCGCCACGCCCGCAGGATCGCCTTGACCGACAGCGGGCCGTTGGCGGCGATCTGCCGGGCGATGCCCAGGGCGGTGGCGAGCGCCTCGCCGTCGGGGACGACCCGCCCGATCAGGCCGATCTGCTGCGCCTCGGCGGCGCTCACCGGCCGGGCCGTCAGCAGGATGTCCATGGCGACCGTGTAGGGGATCTGGCGGGGGAGGCGGCACGCCGACCCACCGAGTGGGAACAGGCCCCGCTTGGCCTCCCACACGCCGAAGATCGCGCTGTCGCCCGCCACCCGGATGTCGGTGCCCTGGAGGATCTCGGTACCGCCCGCCACCGCGTGGCCCTCGACCGCCGCGATGATCGGCTTCGAGCAGCGGTAGTCGCGCAGCAGCGCCTTCCAGTGCAGGTTGGGCGTCTCGGCCTGGCGTCGCTGCACGTACTCGGACTGCGGTGCCCCGGCCGACACCAGGTCCATGCCCGAGCAGAACGTGCCGCCGGCGCCGGTGAGGATGCCGCACGTCACGTCGTCGTGCTCGTCGATGTAGTCGTACGCGTCGGCGAGGCCGACGAGCATCGACGGGCTCAGGGCGTTCTTCTTCTCCGGCCGGTTGAGCGTCATGATCACGACGCGTCCGTCGCGCTCGACGATGCAGTGCTCGGTGGAGAAGGGCAGGGTCTCGGTCATGGCCGGAGACTAACGGCGACCCGCCGGGGGTGTCGGGCCTGCGGGATCAGGGGATGAGGTCGGCGACGTCGGCGAGGTGGCGGACGCGCACGGTCGCAGCATCGTGGGCGTGGTGGTCGTAGGGGTCGACCAGCACCGGGTGGAGGCCGGCGGCGCGGGCCCCGACGACGTCGGCGGCGGGGGTGTCGCCCACGTGGAGGGTGCGGTCGGCGGCGACGCCGAGGTGCTCGAGGGCGAGTCGGAAGATCGCGGGGTCGGGCTTGGCGACCCCGACGACGCCCGAGTCGAGCACCGCCGCCACCTCCACGCCGGCGCCCGGGCCGACCTGGCAGATGCCGTCGTCGCGCAGCTGGCGCTCCACGGTGCCGTCGGCGTTGGACACGATCGCGATCGCCACGCCCCGTGCCGCGATGGCGGCGATCGCCTCGCGCGCGCCGGCGATCTCGCGGGTCCAGACGTCGCCCGCCCCGAACGCGGCGAGCAGCACCTCCCTGGCGTGGTCGAGCTGCTCGTCGGGCACGCCGTGGGCTCGGGCGTAGCCGAGGTTGTAGGCGTGCCACACACTGTGGTCGGAGGTGAAGTCGTCGGTGGCGGCCGCCCCGGCGTAGTGCGCCCGATCGAGGTCGTGCGGTTCGGCGGTCACCCCGAGGCGGTCGAGGGCCGCGAGCATCGGGGCGTGGTCGGGGAGGTACACCACCCCGCCGAGGTCGATGCACACGGCCTCCACGCGGGCCCACGGGAGCGGATCGGGCACGGGGATCGGCGCGAGCCCACCCGGCGGGGACGACGGCGGCGGGGTGGCGGGAGTCACGTCCGAAACGTACCGGTCCGGGAGATGCCTCCTGATACCGTCACCCGATGGAGTTCCGCCGGATCAACGGTCTGCCGCCCTACGTCTTCGGGGTCATCGACGGCCTCAAGATCGAGGCCCGTCGAGCAGGCCAGGACGTCGTCGACATGGGCTTCGGCAACCCCGACCTGCCGTCGCCCGACATCGCCGTCGACAAGCTCGCCCAGGCGGTGCGCAACCCGCGGAACCACCGGTACTCGTCGAGCCGGGGCATCCCGAAGCTCCGGATCGCCATCGCCGAGCTGTATCGGCGCAAGTTCGGGGTCGAGCTCGACCCCGACACCGAGGTCTGCACCTCCATCGGCGCCAAGGAGGGCTTCTCCCACCTCATGTGGGTGCTCCTCGGCCCCGGTGACGCCGCCCTCGTGCCGAGCCCGTCGTACCCGATCCACATCTGGGGGCCGATCCTCGCCGGCGCCGACGTCCGCCACGTCCGCCTCGGCGGCGAGCACGACTTCTTCGAGAACCTCATGGAGGCGTGGGAGAACTCGTGGCCCCGCCCGCGGGTGATCGTCTTGTCGTTCCCGCACAACCCCACGACCGCGACCGTCGATCTCGCCTGGATGCAGCGCATGGTCGACTTCGCCCGCGAGCACAACGTCGTCCTCGTCCACGACTTCGCCTACGCCGACCTCGGCTTCGACGGCTACGAGCCGCCGTCGATCCTGCAGGTCCCCGGCGCCAAGGACGTCGCCGTCGAGCTCTACTCGATGACCAAGTCGTTCTCGATGGCCGGCTGGCGCGTCGGGTTCCTGCTCGGCAACGCCGAGGTGGTCGGCGCGCTGGCCAAGATCAAGTCGTACCTCGACTACGGCACCTTCCAGCCGATCCAGATCGCCGCCACGGTCACCATGAACGAGGCGCCCGACTACCCGCTCGAGGCCAACGCCGTCTACCAGGCCCGCCGCGACGCCCTCGTCGACGGACTCGACCGCATCGGCTGGCACATCGAGAAGCCCAAGGGGACGATGTTCGTCTGGGCGCCGATCCCCGAGCCCTACGTCGAGATGGGCAGCCTCGAGTTCGCCTCGATGCTCGTGCGTGAGGCCCGGGTCGCGGCGTCGCCCGGAGTCGGGTTCGGGCCCGGCGGCGAGGGGCACGTGCGCTTCGCCCTCATCGAGAACGAGAAGCGCATCAACCAGGCCATCCGGGGCCTGCGACGCGCCCTGCCCAAGCTCGAAGTCTGAGCCCGGGCCCTCCGGGGCCGACGGGCGAGCGGATGCAGCAGGTCGGTGGGTGAGCGGATTCGGCGGCTCGCGGAATCAGTCGGCGGCGACGTCGGCCCAGCCGAGCGAACGTTCCACCGCCCGATGCCACTGCGCCAGCCCGTCCGCCACGACGTTCGGGTCGGCGGTCGGGAGGAAGCGGCCGTCGTCGTGCCAGTGGGCGGCGACGTCGACGGGGCCGTCCCAGACCCCCTCGGCGATCCCGGCGAGGAAGGCCGCGCCGAGCGCGGTCGTCTCGCGCACCGCCGAGCGGCGCACCTCCACGCCGAGCACGTCGGCCTGGAACGCGCAGAGCAGGTCCATGGCGCTCGCACCGCCGTCGACCCGCAGCGCCCGGATCGTGCGACCGGTGGCGGCGGTCATGGCGTCGACGACGTCGCGGGTCTGCCACGCCATGGCCTCGACCGCGGCGCGCACCAGGTGGGCGCGCGTGGTGCCACGGGTGATGCCGACGATCGTGCCGCGGGCGTACGGGTCCCAGGCGGGGGCGCCGAGCCCGGTCAGGGCGGGCACGAACACCACACCCCCGGTGTCGGGGACGCTCGCCGCCAGCGGACCGGCCTCGGCGGCGTCGGCGATGATCCCGAGGCCGTCGCGCAGCCACTGCAGCGCCGCACCGGTGACGAAGACCGCACCCTCGAGGGCGTAGGTCACCACGTCGCCGATCTGCCACGCCACCGTGGTGAGCACCCCGTCGGCGGGCGCCGGGAGCGTGTCGCCGACGTTCATCAGCACGAACGACCCCGTGCCGTAGGTGTTCTTGGTCATGCCCGGCTCGGTGCAGGCCTGGCCGAACAGCGACGCCTGCTGATCGCCGGCGACCCCGCTGAGCGGCACGGCGAGCCCGGCGGCGCGTTCGGGGCTCGTGACGCCGAAGCGTCCCGAGCTCGGGCGCAGCTCGGGGAGGGCGGCCCGGGGGACGCCGAAGAGCGCGCACAGGTCGTCGGACCAGTCGCGCGTGTTCAGGTCGTAGCAGAGGGTGCGGCTGGCGTTCGACGGTTCGGTGGCGTGCACCCCGCCGTCGGGCCCACCGGTGAGGTTCCAGGTGAGCCAGGCGTCGATCGTGCCGACCAGCAGGTCGGCGTCGGCGGTCACCCCGCCGTCGGTGAGAAGCCACCCGAGCTTGGTGGCGCTGAAGTAGGGGTCGAGCAGCAGGCCCGTGCGCGCGCGCACGAACGGCTCGTGGCCCTCGGCGCGCAGGCGCTCGCAGGTCGCCGCGGTCCGGCGGTCCTGCCAGACGATCGCCCGGTGGCGCGGGCGACCGGTGCGGCGGTCCCAGGCGACCACGGTCTCGCGCTGGTCGGTGATCCCGAGGGCGGCGACGGTGTGGCCGGCGTCGGTGACGCTCCGGTGGACGTCGGCGAGGGTGGCCAGCACCGCAACGAGGATCTCGTCGGCGTCGTGCTCGACCCAACCGGGGCGGGGGAAGTGCTGGGTGAACTCGCGGTACGCCGCGGCCACCGGACGGGCGTCGGCGCCGACGGCGAGGGTGCGCACGCCGGTCGTGCCGGCGTCGATGGCGAGGACGACGTCCACGGGGGCAGGCTAGGCCGCGGGCCCGGTGCCGGGGTGGGGAGCCGACCGGTTCAGCGTGCTCAGCCGAAGATGACCCCGCCGAGCGCGGCCAGGGCGCTGAGGGTGACGAGGACGAGGACGGCCCGGCGCAGCCGGTGCTCGCGCACCCGCCCGATGAGCAGACCGCCGGTGAGCATGCCGAGCAGCACGAACCCCACCAGCACCGCCGTCAGCGCGGGCCCGGTGGCCTGCCGGTGGATGAGGACCGCCGTGAACTCGACGATCGCGAAGAACATGGCCATGGTCGACCGGTTGCTGGCGAGCGGCTGGCTGCTGATCGACGTGTGGAGCGCCAGCGGCGGTCCGGCCAGACCGGTGGAGACGCCGAGGAACCCCGAGAAGAAGCCCGCGACGTTGCCGCTGATGCGCTCTGCTCGTTCCCCGGGTCGGGTCCACCGTGACGGTCGCGCCAGGATCGCGGCGGCGAGCAGCGTCGCGAGGGTGGTGACGGCGATCAGGAGGGCCGGGTCGACCGCCCGGCCGACGAGCCAGGCGAACGGCACCGCGACGGCCGCCGGCCAGCCGTAGTGCCACACCTGGTGCCAGTTGATCGCCTTGCGGTCGGCGACGATCACCAGGATGTCGACGACGAGCGCCAGGCGCACGACGGTGCCCACGACGTCGTGGGTCGGCAGCGCCAGGGCGGCGACGGGAGCCACGACCAGGTTGAAGCCGATGCCCGTGGCGCGCTGGGCCGAGGCGCCGATCAGCACGGCGACGATCAGCGCGGCGACGGCGACGGCGGACACGGGGCTCCTCGGGGGTGCGGGGCGGGGTCGCGGGTTCGTTCACCGTCGCGAGATCCGGCGCCGCACCCTAGCCCGACCCGCTCCGTGCGGACCTCGCCGTTGTTTGGGTGATTGTGGGGCCTCTGGCCCCCACGATCACCCAAACAACGATCGTGGGTCGATGAGTGTCACACCGGGTCGTCATGCTGGGGTCATGTTCGAGTGGTCCG
>JAFMJM010000010.1 GCA_017853455.1 Acidimicrobiia bacterium
CGCATCCCGAACTCGAGGGCGAGCGCGAACGCGCGCTCGGTCGGACCGTCGGCGAGGGTCGGGAGCAGCTCGGCGAGGGCGTCGTCGGCGATGGCGCAGGCGGCCCGGATGCGGGCGACCTCCCCGGGCTCCTTGCGCCGCCGGACCGCCTCGACGACGTCGGTGGTCGGGACGAGGTCGACCCCCGCGAGGTCGCGGGTGTAGGCCCGCTGCTGCGCCCAGGTGACCCCGTGCGCCTCGAGCCCGACCCGGGTCCGACCGGCCAGGGCCGTGCGCTGGGCGTCGGTCTGGTCGGCGGCGGTGGCGCCGATCACGACCTCGGCGTCGACCCCGGCCTCGGCGACCTGGAGCGAGGCCTGCTCCGTGTAGCGACCGTCGGTGACGAGGTGGAGGGAGTCGGGGGTGAGCACGACGATCCCCGCCGAGCCGGTGAAGCCCGTCAGGTAGCGGACGTTGACCAGGCGGGTGACGACGAGCGCCTCGATCCCGGCGTCGCCGAACGCCGCGCGCACCCGGTCGGCGCGGGCCCCGACGTCGAGGACCGGCAGCGCCTCCGAGGCGCTCACGCCAGCGCTCCGACGGCCGCCTCGACCGCCAGCCGGTAGCCGGCGCGGCCGAAGCCGGCGACGGTGCCCGTGACGCAGGGCGCCACCACCGACCGTCGGCGCCACTCCTCGCGGGCGGCGGGGTTGGAGAGGTGGAGCTCGACCTTCACGCCGTCGTAGGCCGCGAGGGCGTCGGCGAGGGCGTACGAGGAGTGGGTGTAGGCACCCGGGTTGATCACCACCGCTGCACAGCGGCCGCGGGCGCTCTGCACGGCGTCGACGAGGTCGCCCTCGTGGTTCGACCACACGTGCTCGAGGGTGTGACCGTGCGCCTCGGCGGCGGTGCGGGCGTCGGCGACGCAGTCGTCGAGGGTGTCGGTGCCGTAGATCTCGGGCTGGCGCGTGCCGAGCAGGTTGAGGTTGGGACCGGAGATCAGCAGGACGACGGCCATCGGGGTCTCCCTCGGACGGGGCTCGGAGGACACAGGCAAGCAGGCGGACGGCCCGGGGTCACGGCAGTTTCTCAGACGTCGACGCCCACGGCGGCGAACGCCACGGCGAGTGCGGCCGGCGGCGGGTCGTCGACGGCGGTGAGCCCGTCGGGCCCGTCGAGGACGAACGTGAGACCGCCGTGGGCCTTCTTGTCGCGGCGCATCACGGCGAGCAGCTCGTCGGCGCCCAGCCCGTCGACCCGGGTGGGCAGGCCCAGGCCGTCGACCAGGGTGCGGTGGAGCTCGGCCCGGGCGGGGTCGATGCGCTCGAGCGCCCCGGCCAGGGCACCGGCGAAGACCAACCCGACCGCCACCGCCTCGCCGTGCTGCAGGTCGTGGAGACCGGCCGTCTCGAGGGCGTGGGCGAGGGTGTGGCCGTAGTTGAGCGTGGCCCGCAGCCCCGAGCGCTCCTCGGGATCGCGGGTGACGACGTCGACCTTCACCGCGGCACACCGGGCGACCAGGTCGGCGAGCACCGCCGGATCGCGGGCCAGGACCGCACCGCCGTGGTCGGCGAGCAGCGTCCCGATGCCGAAGGTGTCGTCGGCGCCACCCATCAGGGCGTACTTGGCGACCTCGCCCAGCCCCGACCGGAACTCGCGCTCGGGCAACGTGGCGAGGGTGACGGTGTCGGCGAGGACCCCGACGGGCTGGTGGAACGCCCCGACGAGGTTCTTCCCCTCGGGCAGGTTGACGGCGGTCTTGCCGCCGATGGCGGCGTCGACCTGGGCGAGCAGGGTGGTCGGGCACTGCACGACGGCGATGCCCCGGTGGTACACGGCGGCGGCGAATCCGGCGGTGTCGCCGACCACCCCACCGCCCAGTGCGACCACGGCGTCACCGCGCAGCAGCCCCGCGTCGGCCCACCGCCGGCACAGGGCCTCGACGGTGGCGAACGACTTGGCGTCCTCGCCGTCGGCCATGTCGCAGACCACGACGTCGAGGCCCCGACCGGTCAGGTCGTGGAGCACGGCACCGCCGTGGAGGTCGAGCACCGCCTCCTGGGCCACCAGCGCGACCCGCCGGTGGCCGGCCAGCAGGTCACCGACGCCGGCGAGCGCGCCGGTGCCGACCACGACGTCGTACGGACGGGCGGTGCCGACGGTCAGGCGGCGCACCGGGACAGCTCCTCGAGGACCGAGGTGGCGACCTCGTCGACGGTGCGGCCGTCGGTCGCGACGACTGCGTGCGCGGCGGCGGCGTAGACCCCGGCGCGCTCCTCGGCCAGGCGACCGAGGGTCGCCTCCGGCGCGTCGCTGCCTGCGAGCAGCGGTCGGCGCGCCCGCGCGGCCCCCGCACCGACCCGGTCGGCCAGCGTGGCGGGCTCCGCGGTCAGCCAGACCACGCACCCGTGCGCGCGGGCGCGGTCGCGGTTGCCCTCGTCGAGCATGGCTCCACCACCACAGGCGATCACGAGCAGGTCGGCCGACCCGCAGGCCTCGGCCAGGGCCGTCCGCTCGAGGGCCCGGAACCCGGCTTCGCCGTCGGCGGCGAAGATCTCGGCGACGCTGCGCCCGGCGGTCGCCTCCACCCGGTCGTCGACGTCGACGAAGGTCCGGCCGAGCCGCTCGGCGCACCGGCGACCGACGGTCGACTTGCCCGACCCCATGAGCCCCACCAGCACGAGGTGACGGTCGCTCATCATCGGGGGCTCAGAGGGTCGCCGCGAACGCGCGGTGGTTGCGCACGAACTCGTCGAGGGAGTCGCCCCCGAACTTGCGCAGGGCCTCGCCGGCCAGCACGAGGGACACCATCGTCTCGGCGATCACCCCGCAGGCGGGCACGGCGGTGACGTCGGTGCGCTCCTTGAACGACACCGTCGACTCCTTGGTCTCGGTGTCGACGGTGCGCAGCGTCGGTCGGTTGAGCGTGGCGAGCGGCTTCATGGCCGCCCGGGCGACCAGGAGACCGCCGGTGGTGATGCCGCCCTCGACGCCGCCGGCGAGCGTGGAGCCACGCGTGTAGTCGGACGCGGCGTCGTCCCAGAAGATCTCGTCGTGGGCGGCGCTGCCGCGTCGGCCCGCGACCTCGAAGCCGTCGCCGATCTCGACGCCCTTGATCGCCTGGATGCTCATCAGCGCCTGGGCGAGCAGGCCGTCGATCTTGCGGTCCCAGTGGACGTGGCTGCCGAGCGCGACCGGCACGCCGTAGCCGAGCACCTCGACCACGCCGCCGAGCGAGTCGCCGTCCTTGGCGGCGGCCTTCACGGCGGCCACCATCCGCTCCTCGGCCGCCGGGTCGAAGCAGCGCACCGGTGACTCGTCGACGCGCGCCAGGTCGGCCGGCGTGGGCCGGGGCTCGCCCGGCGCCCGGGCGTCGCCCATCTGGATCACGTGGCTGATCACCTCGGTGCCGAGGTGCGAGAGGAGTGCCTTGGCCAGGGCGCCGGCGGCCACCCGGGCGGCGGTCTCGCGGGCACTGGCCCGCTCCAGGACGTCGCGGGCGTCGGTGAAGCCGTACTTCTGCATCCCGACGAGGTCGGCGTGGCCGGGTCGGGGCTGGTGGAGGGGCTTGGCGGTGGCGCCGGGGGCGGCGGCCATCTCCTCCTCCCACTTTGGCCACTCGGAGTTGCGGATGATCACCGAGACCGGTGACCCGAGGGTCCGGCCGTGGCGGACCCCGCCGAGGAACTCGGCCTCGTCCTGCTCGAACCGCTGGCGCGGGCCGCGCCCGTAGCCCAGCCGTCGTCGGGCGAGCTCGTCGGCGACGACGTCGATGGTGAGCGGGAGGCCGGCGGGCAGGCCCTCGACCACGACGACCAGCGCCGGGCCGTGCGACTCCCCCGCCGTGAGGTAGCGCAGCACCCCGCCAGGGTACCGGCGCCCGCACGCGACCCCGGGAGGGGCCGGCGACGGCGGCACGGGTCGGGCCCGTCAGCCCCGGTACCAGTCGAGGACCGTCTGACCGACCAGGACGCAGGTCAGGGTCCCGGCGGCGAGGAACGGCCCGAACGGCACGTGGTCACGCCGGGTCCGCAGCCGGGCCGCGATCAGGACCACCCCGACCACGGCGCCGTAGAGGAACCCGAGGAACAGCCCGAGGACCACCTCGCCCCAGCCCAGGTAGCCGAGGAACAGCCCGAGGACGAACGCCAGCTTCACGTCACCGAAGCCCATGCTCCTCGGCGACACGAGGTGGAGCACGGCGAACACGACGAACGCCGCTCCGGCGCCGAGCAGCGCCCGCGGCATCGCGTCGAGGTCGTGGTCGAGGGCGGCGCCCACCGTCAGGAGCACCACCGAGACCCCGGCCAGCGGATAGACGATCCGGTTCGGCAGCAGGAACAGCCGCAGGTCGATGACCGACAGCGCCACCAACGCCGCGGTCAGCACCAGGTAGGCGGGGCACACCCAGTCGTGGGCGAAGCGGGCGGTGACCGCCGCGAAGAGGCCGGCGGTGACCGCGACCGTGACCCAGCCCCCGACCGTGCGCAGGGCGGCCCGCACCTCGGGGAACGGCGCGACCAGGACCGACCGGCGGGCCGGGACCCGCTCGGTGACGACCGGGAGCGCGCACCCGACGAGCGCGCCGAGGAGCCCGGCCCCGACGACCAGGGCGACCGTCACGTCCGCACGCCGGGGATCAGCCCGCCCCGGCGGCGGCGGTCATCACGTCGAGCGGTGCGTCGCGACCGGTCCAGAGCGTGAACGACAGCGCCGCCTGGTGCACCAGCATCGACAGGCCACCGGCGTGGGCGATCCCCCGCTCGGCGCACGCCGCGAGCAGCGGGGTGGGCGACGGGTGGTACACGGTGTCGTAGACGAACTGGTCGGACCGCAGGCGTGCCACCGCGAACGGGGGCGGCTCCCCCTGCATGCCGATCGGGGTGACGTTGACCACCACGTCGGCGTCGGCCACCCGGTCGTCGAGGTCGGTGAACCCGACCGCCGTGGCCCCGGCCAGTGCGGCCGCCGCCTCGGCGGCGTCGGGTCGCCGGGCCGCCACCGTCACCTCCGAACCCACCCGGCCGAGCGCCTCGACCACGGCCCGCGCCGCCCCACCGGCCCCGAGCACCAGGACCCGCCGCCCCACCGGGTCGACCCCGTGGCTGCGCAGAGCCGCCACCAGGCCGGGACCGTCGGTGGAGTCACCCGTGACGCGGCCGTCACGCGAGACGACGGTGTTGACGGCACCGAGCGCCGCCGCCACCGGGGTCAGCTCGTCGCAGGCGGCGGCGACGTCGGCCTTGTGCGGCATCGTGACGTTGATGCCGTCGAGCCCGAGGACCCGGACCGCGTCGACGGCCGCCGCGCCGGACCCGGCCGCGACCGGGAACGCCACGTAGACCCAGTCGAGCCCGAGGGCGGCGAACGCCGCGTTGTGGATCGCCGGGGAACGCGAATGGCGGACGGGGTCGCCGATCACGCCCACGACCCGGGTGTGCCCGGTGATGCTCACAGGACCCCCTTGGCCCGGGCCGCCCGGATGTTGGCCTCGTGCTGGGCGAGCGTGTCGGCGAACGCGTGCTT
This sequence comes from Acidimicrobiia bacterium, assembly GCA_017853455.1. Classification (GTDB taxonomy): domain Bacteria; phylum Actinomycetota; class Acidimicrobiia; order IMCC26256; family PALSA-555; genus CAIUKV01. Next base: position 5,506 of record JAFMJM010000010.1, read on the forward strand.
CCCGTTGGCGTCGGACAGCACGTAGTACTTGTACGTGACGTCGGCCGGATGCAGCGCCGCGTTCAGGTTGGCCTCGGTGACGTTGGCGATCGGCGTCGGCGGGAGCGCGGCGATCTTGTAGGTGTTGTAGGGCGAGTTGATGGACTTGTCGGCCTCGGTGGGCACCGGCGGGCAGCCACCCTTGGCGTAGCAGAGCGTGGCGTCGATCTGCAGCGGCATCCGGTCGCGGAGACGGTTGCGGATCACCGCCGAGATCAGCGGGGCGTCTTCGGCGAGCTTCGCCTCGTCCTGGATGAGAGACGCGATGACGACCGTCTCGTAGGGCGTGCGTCCGTTCGCGGCCGGGGCGTTCGCCAACCCGACGCGGTCGGCGACCGCGTCGAACTGGGCCACGAGCCGACGGGCGACGGCCGCGTCGTCGTCGGCGGCGGCGATCCGGTAGGTGTCGGGGAACAGGAACCCCTCGAGCGACGTCACCTCGGGCGGCATGTACCGGGAGCGGATCGCACCCGAGTTCACCGCGGCGAGGAAACCGTCCCGGCTGTGGCCGGGCAACTGCCCGACCCGGTCGGCGACCTCGCCCACGGTCAGGCCCGGGGGAACCAGCAGGGTCAGGTCGGGTGCCGCCTGGACCTCGGGACCGACCTTGAGCACGTTGCCGGCCGCGCGCCCGCCCATGTTCTTGTGGAACGTGTAGCGGCCCGCCTCCGGGTCGCCCACGCCACTGATCGCGGCCCACCACTCGAACGCCTGCCCCGAGCCGACCACGCCCTCGGCCGCCAGCACGCCGGCGGTCCGGTGGAGGGTCCAGCCCTCGCCGACCTCGATCGTCACGGCGGCACCCTGCGCCCCGCGGGGCTGGACCTGGAACCAGAACCACCCCGCGCCGACGACCAGCGGGACCACGACGAGCGCGACGAGTCCGAGCACCACCGAGAGGACGGCGACCCGACGGCGCCGTTCGCGTGACCGCCGGCGGGGCGCGCCCCGCCCGGACCGCCCCGGACCAGCCGGACGGCCCGGACCGCCCGGACCGCCCCCACGACCCGACGCCCCCGCACGTCCCGGAGCGCGTCGGTCGGCCGACGAGGGTTCCGGTGCCGATCCCGGACCGGGGGCCCGGCGCGGCGGCGGGCCCGCCGGACCCGGGGTGCGGCGCGGCGGCGGGCCGGTCGGTCCCGGCCCCGGCCCCGGCGGCGGGCCGCTCACGGACGTCCGCCCGCGTCGAGCCAGGACTGCAGGAGCACCGTGGCGGCGGCGGCGTCGATGCGGTCGCGCTGGTCGCGGCTGGAGCGCCCGGCGGCCGCCATGGACCGCGCGGCCTGGACCGTCGTCAGCCGCTCGTCGTGCAGGACCACCCGGATCTCCCCCGCCACCGCCGCCAACGCAGCGGCCTCGTCCCGGGCCGCCCGGGCGGCGGGACCTTCGCGCCCCGAGAGGGAGCGGGGCAAACCGACCACGATGACGGTGGCCTCGGCGTCGCGGGCCGCTGCCACCACCGCCGCCCGGTCGGCGTCGGGATCACCGCTGCGCTCGACGCACCCCACCGGCGACGCCAGGATCCCGCCTGGGTCGGAGCGGGCCAGTCCGATCCGGCGCTCGCCGAGGTCGACGCCGAGGACCCGGGCCACCGGGATCAGGCGGAGGCCCCGGCGACCGCCGCGCGGGCCTGGGCCGCCACGTCGGCCAGGGCGGCGTCGACGGCGCCGGCGTTGGGACCACCGCCCACGACCACCTCGGCGTTCTTCGCCGTGCCACCACCGAGCAGACGGGCGGCCGACGCCGCCACGGCGGCGGCCGACACTCCAGCGGCCACGAGGTCGGCGGTGACCGCCACCGCGATGGCGGCCTTCGCACCGTCGGGCGGCACGGTGCCCACCAGGGCCACCACCCCCGAACCGAGGGCGTCGCGGGTGGCGAGGGCGAGGCGGCGCAGGTCGTCGTTGCCGAGATCGCGGCGCACCGCCACCACGCCGTCGACCGCGCCGGCGGCCAGGTCACCGGCTTCGCCGGCGGCGGCCTTGGCCTGGGCCGCGGCGATCTCCTGGCGGGCGACCTTGAGGTCGGCGAGGAGCGACTCGATCCGGGCGGGCACCTCGGCCGGCGTGACCTGGAGCGACGCGGCGGCCGCCGCCAGGGTGGCCTCCTCGTCGCGGATGTACCCGAACGCGGCGTCACCGGTCACGGCCTCGATGCGCCGCAGATTGGCGCCGACCGACCCCTCGCTCACGATCTTGATCGGCCCGATGAAGCCGAGGGCGTGCACGTGGGTGCCGCCGCACAGCTCGATGGAGTGTGGACCGGCCTCGAGCACCCGCACGAGGTCGCCGTACTTGTCGCCGAAGAACGCCATGGCGCCGAGGCCGAGGGCGTGCTCCTTGGTCGTCTCGTAGTGGCGGACCGCGCCGTCGGTGATGACCTCGGCGTTGGCCAGCGCCTCGACCTCGGCGAGGGCCGAGCGCGGCACCGCCTCGAAGTGGCTGAAGTCGAAGCGCAGGCGATCGGGGCCGACGTGCGACCCGGCCTGGGCGACGTGCGAGCCGAGCACCTCGCGCAACGCCCAGTGGAGCAGGTGCGTCGCGGTGTGGTTGCGGCGGATGGCGTCGCGCCGGTCGCCGTCGATCGCGGCGGTCACGACGTCACCCTCGGTGAGCGTGCCCGCCTCGACCACACCCTGGTGGAGGACCAGGCCCGGGAGGCCGTACTGCGTGTCGGTGACGCGCACCACCGCCCCGTCGGGCCCGGTCAGGGTGCCGGTGTCGCCGACCTGACCACCGCTCTCGGCGTAGAAGGGGGTGCGGTCGAGCACGACGGCCACCGGGGTCCCGGGGCCCGCCGCGGCGAGCCGGTCGGGCCCGCCGACGACGGCCCGGACCTTGGCGCCGTCGGTGACGTACTCCTGGCGACCGGTGAAGTCGGTGGCGCCGACCTCGTCGAGCAGCTCCCGGTAGAGCTCGAGCGGGACGTCGCCCGTGCCACCGGCGGCCTTGTGGGCCTCCTTGGCGCGGCTGCGCTGCTCGCCCATGCGCTCGTGGAAGCCGTCGAGGTCGACCCCGCGGTCGCGCTCCTCGGCGATCTCACGGGTGAGGTCGATCGGGAACCCGAGGGTGTCGTGCAGGAAGAAGGCGTCGTCACCGCTGACGTCACCCGACCCGAGCACGCCGTCGAGGAAGTCGAGCCCGCGGGTCAAGGTGGTGCGGAACCGCTCCTCCTCGCGTCCGACGATGTCGGTGACGAGCTGACGTTGCTTGACGATCTCGGGGTAGGCGTCGCCCATCGCCGCGACCGTGGCCTCGACCAGCGCCGGGGTGATGAGGGTCTCGGACCCCAGCAGGAACGCGTGGCGCACCGCCCGACGGATGATGCGGCGCAGCACGTAGCCGCGCTCCTCGTTGGAGGGCACCACGCCGTCGGCGACGAGGAAGGTCATCGTGCGCCCGTGCTCGGCCAGGATGCGCAGCGAGACGTCGGACTCGGTGCCGGGGAAGCCGCCGTAGGTCACACCGGTCGCCCGCTCGGCGGCCGCGATCAGGGGCCGGAAGACGTCGATGTCCCAGACCGTCTCGGCACCCTGGAGGACCGCCAGGTTGCGCTCGAGGCCCGCTCCGGTGTCGACGCTCGGGGCCGGCAGCGGCACCAGCTCGCCGTCGGGCCGGGCGTCGTACTGCATGAAGACCAGGTTCCAGATCTCGATGTAGCGCGCCTCGTTGCCACCGGGGCCGAGCGGCGGGCCGTGGGCGTCGCCGAGGTCCCAGAAGATCTCCGAGCAGGGGCCGCACGGACCGGTGTCGGCCATGCGCCAGAAGTTGTCGTCACCGAGACGCTGGATGCGCTCCGCCGGCACCCCCACCACGTCGCGCCAGATCTGCTCGGCCTCGTCGTCGGTGGTGTGGACAGTCACCCAGAGGCGGTCGGGGTCGAGCCCGAGCACGTCGGTGTAGAGCTCCCAGGCCCAGCGGATGGCGTCGGTCTTGAAGTAGTCACCGAAACTGAAGTTTCCGAGCATCTCGAAGAAGGTGAAGTGGCGGTTGGTGCGCCCCACCTCCTCGAGGTCGTTGTGCTTGCCGCCGGCCCGGACGCACTTCTGGACCGAGGTGGCCCGACGGTACGACGGCGTCTCGTCGCCGACGAAGTACGGCTTGAACGGCACCATGCCGGAGTTGGTGAACAGCAGGGTGGCGTCGATCGGGATGAGGCTCGCCGACGGCACCACGGTGTGGCCGCGCGCGGCGAAGAAGTCGGTGAAGGCGGCGCGGAGCTCGTCGGCGGAACGGGGCGGCACCCGGTCAGGCTACCGCCCGGCCCGAACCGGGCCCGGGGCGCGTCGGACCTGCGGGATCACCCGGGTGGGGCGTCGCGCCCGCTTTCGGCACGGCGGTCGGGATCGGGCGCGGCGAACGTCTCGCGCAGGGTGCGCTCCCGGGCGCGCATCTCGGTGCGGCCGGCGGCGAGGGCGTCGGTCCAGGCCCCGCGCACGCGGTCGGTCACCTGGTCGGGGGTGGCCCGCACCACGACCCGGCGCACCCGCTCCCCCACGTACACACCCAGGCCGAAGCCGGCCGCCACCCAGAACGTGCGCTTCATCCGTTCCTCCCGGATCGTCCCGTGCGGCGCGCCCGTGATCCACCGGGGGTGAGGTTGGCGGCGAGGCGCTGGGCCGTGCGCCGCGCCCCGGCCCCGAAAGCGACCGCCCGGACCAGCGGTCCGGTCACGCGCTCGCCCGCCAGCAGCGGCGGCGGATCCTCGATCCCGACGGCCAGGCGCGCCTCGCGGGCGGCGTCGGCGGCGGCCTCGCTGCGCCGCACGCTGCGCTCGACGTCGGGCAGGAGGCGGTCGCGCACCTCGTGCTCGAGGGCGTCGATCCGGCGCTCGGCCCGGGCCAGGCGGGCCGCCGTGGCCGCCCACCCGGCCGCCAGGAACGACACCGCCAGCACTGCGAGCACCAGCGCCACGATCGCGATCGCCAAGGTCATCGGTCGGGCTCCCCCGTCGGCCGGGCCGGGTCCCGGGCACTCGGCTCGTAGTAGACCCGGTCGGCCACCTCGGCCGGCCGGTACTCCTGGTCGACCCAGCCCCCCGGTTCGTCGTGCGGGTAGCGGTACCCCGTGCCGTGCCCGAGCTTCGCCGCCCCAGGGTAATGAGCGTCACGGAGGTGGGCCGGGACCCGGCCCGACGGCCGGTCGCGCACGTCGGCCTGCGCGGCGTCGATGGCCCGGGTCACGGCGTTGGACTTCGGGGCCAGGGCCAGGTGCAGCGCGGCCTGGGCGAGGTTCAGCCGGGCCTCGGGCAGACCCACGAACTCGAGGGCGCGCGCGGCGGCGTCGGCGATGAGCAGGGCGGTCGGGTCGGCGAGGCCGATGTCCTCCGACGCCAGGATCACCATCCGGCGGGTGATGACCCGCGGGTCCTCGCCCGCCTCGAGCATGCGGGCCATCCAGTGCAGAGCGGCGTCGGGGTCGGAGCCGCGCAGCGACTTGATGAACGCCGACAGCACGTCGTAGTGCTCGTCGTCGCCGTAGTGCATGGCCCGGAGCGACAGCGCCGCCTCGGCGTCGGCGAGGGTGATCGCGGCCCGCCCGGCCTCGAGGCACAGTGCGGCGGCCACCTCGAGGGCGGTGAGGGCGTGGCGGGCGTCGCCGTCGGCGCGCACGGCGAGGTGCTCGGCGGCGGCGGGGTCGATCGTGAGACCGTCGTCGCCCAGACCGCGCTCGGGGTCGGCGACCGCACGGAGCAACAGGGTGCGCAACGCGTCCGACCCGAGCGGCTCGAGCCGGAACAGCGTGGAGCGCGACAGCAGCGGGCTGGTCAACGAGAAGAAGGGATTCTCGGTGGTGGCGCTGACCAGCACGAGGAGGCCCTCCTCGACGTGCGGGAGCAAGGCGTCCTGCTGGGTGCGGGTGAAGCGGTGGACCTCGTCGAGGAACAGGATCGTCCCCTGACCGTGCTGGCCGAGCCGGGCGCGGGCCCGCTCGACGACCTCACGGACGTCCTTGACCCCGGCGGTGACGGCCGAGAGCGGCTCGAACGCCTTGGCGGTCGCCCCCGCCACCAGGCGGGCGATGGTGGTCTTGCCGGTGCCCGGCGGCCCCCACAGCACCACCGACGACAGGCGGTCGGCCTCGATCAGCGCCCGCAGCGGGCGGCCGGCACCGAGGAGGTGCTCCTGTCCGACCACCTCGTCGAGGTTGCGGGGCCGCAGCCGGGCGGCGAGGGGCGCCCGACGGGACAGGCGTTCCTCCATCGCTGCGCTGAACAGGTCGTCGGCCACTGCCCGGGATCGTACGATTCCCGGGTGACACCGACCGGTCATCCCGCCGATTCCGCCGAACCCGTGCCCGGGCCGTCGGCCGGCGGACGTCGTCGGCTCGTCGTGGCGATCGTGGCCGGCCTGGCCCTGATCGCCACCCTGGTGGGTCTGCAGCTCGTCGACGAGGGCGACGGACCCGCCCGCACCCGGGGCGCGACTACTTCTTCGGCGCCCGCACGCTGATCCCGAGCTCGCGCAGGTGCCGGTCGTCGACCGGCGTCGGCGCACCGGTCAGCGGATCGGCACCCGACTGGGTCTTCGGGAACGCGATGACCTCGCGGATGTTGTCCTCCCCCGCCAGGATCGCCACGAGGCGGTCGAGGCCGAAGGCGAACCCGGCGTGGGGCGGCGCGCCGTACTTGAAGGCGTCGAGCAGGAACCCGAAGCGGGCCCGGGCCGTCTCGTCGTCGATGCCGAGCATCGCGAAGATCGCCGCCTGCAGGTCGGGGCGGTGGATCCGCACGCTCCCCGACCCGAGCTCCCAGCCGTTGCAGACGAGGTCGTACGACAGCGACCGCACCGAGAGGAGCTCCTCGCCGACGGCCCGCTCGAGGAGCGTCACGTCGTCGGGGTGCGGGGCGGTGAACGGGTGGTGGGCCGGCACGGGTCGGCCGTCGACGATCTCCTCGAACAGCGGGAAGTCGACCACCCAGCAGAAGTGCAGCCCACCCTCGTGGACCGGCGGGCGGCCGAGGTCGTTGCGGATCGTGCCGAGCACGTGATCGACCATCCGCCGGGCACCCGCCACGATCAACAGCAGGTCGCCAGCCTCGGCGCCGGTGACGTCGACGAGCCCGAGCTGCTCGGCCTCGCTCATGAACTTCACGGTCGGGGCCTCGAGGGTGCGGCCGTCGCGGACGCGGACCCAGACCAGCCCGGCCGCGCCGAGCCCCTGGGCCCGCTCGATCAGGGCGTCGAGGCGGGCCCGTCCGAGGTCGCCCTGGCCCGGCACGCGGATCGCCTTGACCGCGTCGGCCTGGAACGCCCGGAACTCGGTGGCGCCGAACACCTCGCCGAGGTCCACCAGCTCGAGCCCGAAGCGCAGGTCGGGCTTGTCGGAGCCGAACCGGGCCATGGCCTCGGCGTAGGTGAGCGTCGGGATGTCGCCGAGCGGCTCGCCGGTGACGGCGGCGACCGCCGCCCGGATCGCCTCGGAGATGACCGCGCGCACGTCGTCACCGTCGGCGAAGCTCATCTCGGCGTCGAGCTGCATGAACTCGAACTGCCGGTCGGCGCGCAGGTCCTCGTCGCGCAGGCAGCGGGCGACCTGGTAGTAGCGGTCGAGGCCGCCGACCATCAGGAGCTGCTTGAAGAGCTGTGGGCTCTGCGGCAGGGCGTAGAACTCGCCGGGCGACAGCCGTGACGGCACCACGAAGTCGCGCGCACCCTCGGGCGTCGAGGCGATCAGCATCGGAGTCTCGACCTCGACGAAGCCCTGGGCGTCCATGGCGTTGCGCACCGCGTTGTTGACGCGCGACCGGATGCGCAGATTTCGCTGCAGCCGGGCGCTGCGCAGGTCGAGGTAGCGGTGGCGCAGGCGCAGCATCTCGTCGGCCGACGTGCGGTCGTCGATCGGGATCGGCGGGGGCTCCGAGGCGTTGAGGACCTCGAGCGTGGTCGCCGCCACCTCGACCCCACCGGTGGCGAGGTCGGGGTTGACGGTGCCGTCGGGACGCGGACGGACCGTACCGGTGATGCGCAGGCAGTACTCGGCCCGCACGTGGTGGACGTCGGCGCCCTCGACCTGCTCGGGGTCGACGACCACCTGCACGATGCCGGCGGCGTCACGGACGTCGAGGAACACGACGCCGCCGTGGTCGCGGCGCGCCGCGACCCAGCCGCAGAGCTCGACGGTCGATCCGGCGTCGTCGGGTCGGACGTCGCCGGCCCGGTGGGTGCGCATCACGGGGTGTCTCCTCCGCTGTGTTCGTGGAGCCACGCGACCAGGTCGGCCCGGGCGATCTCGCGCTGGTCCCCCTCGGGGGACCGCAGGTCCTTGACGGCGACGGCGTCCCGCTCGGCCTCGCGGGTCCCGAGCATCACGCCGAAGCGCGCGCCAGAGCGGTCGGCCAGCTTCCACTGTGCCTTCACCGACCGGCCGCCGTAGGCCCGGTCGGCCCGGAGTCCGCCCTCGCGCAGCGCCGCGACCACGGCGGTGGCGGTGCCGTCGCCGATGCCGTCGACCACGAAGGCGTCGAGCCGCTGCGGGTCGGGGGCCAGCAGGCCCTCGGCCTCGGCGGCGATGAGCACCCGCTCGATGCCGATCCCGAAGCCGATGCTCGGGGTGTGCGGGCCGCCCATGTCCTCGGCGAGCTGGTCGTAGCGACCCCCGCCGCCGACCGCGTTCTGGGCGGCGTCGAGGGCGTCGGACACGAACTCGAAGGTGGTCGAGGTGTAGTAGTCGAAGCCGCGCACGAGCCGGGGCGCCACCGTGTGGGCGATCCCGAGGGCGTCGAGTCCGGCGCGGACCCGCGCGAAGTGCTCGGCGGCGGCCGGCGACAGGAAGTCGGCGAGGTGCGGCGCGGCGTCGATCACCGGCTGCCAGTCGGGAACCTTGGCGTCGAGGACCCGGAGCGGGTTCTGGTCGACCCGGGCGAGGAACTCCTCCCCCAGCCCGGCGCCGGCCGTGCGCAGGTGGTCGCGCAGTGCCGCCACGTACGCGGGGCGCGACTCGGCGTCGCCCATCGAGTTGATCTGCAGCCGGACCTGGGTCAGCCCGAGGTCGCGGTAGAACCCGTGCGCGAGGGCGATCACCTCGACGTCGACGTCGGGGTCGTCGACGCCCATCACCTCGGCCCCGAGCTGCCAGTGCTGGCGGTAGCGGCCCTTCTGCGGACGCTCGTAGCGGAAGTGCGGGGCCAGGTACCAGACCTTCCAGGGCACCGCCGGGTGGTGCTGCACGAAGGCCCGCACGACCGGCGCGGTCCCCTCGGGGCGGAGCGCGAGGTTGCGCCCGCCCTTGTCGGTGAGCTCGTACATCTCCTTGCGGACGACGTCGGTCGACGCGCCGACCCGCTGGAAGACCTCGACGTGCTCGAACACCGGGGTGAGCACCAGCCCGTACCCGAAGCGCACGGCCCGGTCGGCGAAGGTCGCCACCACCCGCATCCAGCGCTCGGAGTCGGGCGGCAGGACGTCGTGGGTGCCGACCGGGGCGCGGTAGACGTCGGGGTTCACATCGGCGCCGGGCACCCCGGCAGGCTAGTGCCCGACCCCCGGGCGCCCCCGGTGGGTCCCGGACCCGAGCGGTCCCTGCAGCGGTCGGCCGCGGTCAGGTGATGAAGGCCGGCGCCGTCGTGTGGTCGGGGAACTTCGCCGCGCGCTCGAGCCGGGCCACCGTGCCGTCGGCCACCAGTGCCGCCAGCGCGGACGTCACCCGCCGCCGGAGCCGCGAGCCCTCGGGGAGCACCCCGCCGTACTCCTCACCGGTCGGCACGGTCCCGACGGTCGCCAGGGCGCCGCCGGAGTCGGCGACCACCCGGGCGGCGATCGGGCCGTCGATCATCACGGCGTCGACGGCCCCCGAACGCAGGGCGGCGAAGGCCTCGGTCTCGGTCGCGAACTCGGTCGCCGGGGCCGTCGGTCGGACCCGCGAGCGCACGACGTCGGCCCCGGTCGTCGACCGGACGACACCCCAGCGCAGCCCGGCCGGCGTACCGGACGCCGCCTGGGCGGTCGCGGCGGTGGTCACCGCCACCTGGTCGACCGCGAGGTAGGGCCCGGTGAAGTCGACCACCCGCTCCCGTTCCGGGGTGATGGTGACCTCGGAGAGGGCCAGGTCGGCGTCGAAGCGCCCGCGGACGATGTCGGGGAACGGCGTGTCGACCACCCGCACGCCGTCGTAGCCGAGCCGATCGGCCAGGGCCCGGGCGAGCTCCGCCTCGAACCCACCGGCCGACGCGCGCCGGCCGTCCCAGAAGCCCGGGGCGGGCAGGGAGACCGCCACCCGCAGCGGACCCCGGGGAGCGGACCCGGCCGGGAGCGCGCCGCCGATCGCGATCAGGGCCGTCGCCGCCGCGACCACCAGCGCGGCGGGGATCCGTCGGATCACGTCCGGGCGGACGGCAGCAGCCGGTAGGCGTCGTAGACCGAGTCGACCCGCTTGACCGCCTTGAGCACGGTGTCGAGGTGCCCGGCGTCGGCGAGCTCGAAGTCGAACCGGAAGCGCGCCACCCGGTCGGCGGCGGTCTGGGTCGAGCAGGCGAGGATGTTGACGTGGGTGTCGGCCAGCACCTGCGCGATGTCACGCAGCAGGCGCGACCGGTCGAGCGCCTCGACCTCGATCGACACCACGAAGGTGGCGGTCTGGTCGTTGTCCCACTCCACCTCCACGAAGCGCTGGGTCTGACCCGACAGCGCCGAGGCGTTCGCACAGTCGGTCCGGTGGACCGACACTCCGCGGCCGCGCGTCACGAAGCCCATGATCTCGTCGCCGGGGACCGGCGTGCAGCACCGCGACAGCCGGATCACGACGTCGTCGAGCCCCTCGACGTGGACCCCCACCGTGCGGTGACGCTCGGACTGCGGGAGGCGCGGCGGTCGGTGCGTGGTGACCGGCAGTTGCTCCTCACCCTGCTCGAGCTCCTGCTGGAGCAGTTGGGCCACCGCCTCGGGCGCCACCTGTCCGTCGCCGATCGCCTGGTGCAGGTGGTCGAGGTCGGCGAAGTGCAGCCCCGCGATGACCGCCGTCAGCGCGTCGGTGCGCACGAGGCGCTGGGCCATCAGGCCCTCGGCCCGCAGCGCCTGCTCGAGGTCTTCGCGCCCCTGCTCGATGGCGTCGACCCGCCGCTCCCGCGAGAACCACTGGCGGATCTTGGCCCGGGCCTTGGGCGTGTGGACGTAGTCGAGCCAGTCGCGACTCGGTCCGGCGCCCTCGATCTTGCTGGTGAAGATCTCGATGCTGTCGCCGTTGGTGAGCACGGCGTCGAGGGCGACCAGGCGGCCGTTGACCCGGGCGCCGATGCACCGGTGCCCGATCTCGGTGTGGATCGCGTAGGCGAAGTCGACCGGCGTCGACCCGGCGTCGAGGGTGATGACCTTGCCCTTCGGCGTGAAGACGAAGATCTCGTCCTGCTCGAGGTCGACCTTGAGGGTCTCCATGAACTCCGACGGGTCGTCGGCCTCCTGCTGCCAGTCGGCCATCCGCTGGAGCCAGGCGAGGTCGCCGGCGTCGGAACGCTCCTTGTAGCCCCAGTGGGCGGCGATGCCGAACTCGGCGCGGCGGTGCATCTCCTGGGTGCGGATCTGCACCTCGACCGGCTTGCCGCCCGGACCCACCACCGTCGTGTGCAACGACTGGTAGAGGTTGAACTTGGGCATCGCGATGTAGTCCTTGAACCGGCCCAGCACCGGCGCCCAGGTCGCGTGGATCGAGCCCAGCGCCCCGTAGCAGTCCTTGACCGAGTCGACGATCACGCGGACCGCGACGAGGTCGAGGACCTCGTCGAACTCCTTGCCCTTGACGACCATCTTCTCGTAGATCGACCAGTAGTGCTTCGGCCGACCGCGCACCTGGGCCTTGATGTCGAGGTCGGCCAACCGGTCGCGCAGCTCCGACTCGACCAGCCGCAGGCGCTCCTCGCGCTCGGGCTGGCGGGTCCAGACCATCTGCTCGATCTCGGCGTAGCGCTTGGGGTGCAGCACCGCGAACGAGAGGTCCTCGAGCTGCCACTTGATCTCGGCGATCCCGAGGCGGTGCGCGAGCGGGGCGTAGACGTCGAGGCTCTCCTGGGCGATCCGGCGTTGCTTGGCCGGCGGCAGCGAGGCGATCGTCTGGAGGTTGTGGAGGCGGTCGGAGAGCTTGATGAGCAGGACGCGGATGTCCTGGGCCATCGCCACGAGCATCTTGCGCATCGTGGCGGCCTGCTGGGCCTCCTTGGAGTCGAACTGGAGGCGGTCGAGCTTCGTGACGCCGTCGACGATCCGGGCGACCTCGGGCCCGAACGTCTCCTCGACGTCGGCGAGGGTGACCACGGTGTCCTCGACCGAGTCGTGGAGCAGGGCCCCCGCCAGCGTGACGTCGTCGAGGCCCAGCTGCGCGAGCAGCAGCGCGACCCCGAGGGGGTGGGCGATGTAGGGGTCACCCGACCGGCGGACCTGGTCGGCGTGGGCTTCGCGGGCGACGGCGTAGGCCTGCTCGATCAGGGCGGTGTCGGCCCGCCGGTTGCGCTCCCGGAACACCCCGAGCAGGTGCTGGAGCTCGGCGTCGGGGGCTGCGGACGCGCTGCGACGCCAGGGGCGGCCGAGGACCGAGCGTCGGTCCCCTCGGAGGTCCGTCGACGTCATGTGGGCCCCAGGCTACCGGCGCACCGGGTGGCCGGGACCGCGTTCAGCGCTTGCGCTTGCGGCCGCCGGGCTTGCGTGGCCGGGGTGCCACCGTCCGGGTCTGCGACGACAGCGACGGCTTGTCGACCATGGCCCCGCCCGAGCCCGAGTCCGCCGACGCGTCCGCCGCCCCGGAGTGGTCGGCGCCGGCGCCAGAGCGCCCGCCTGCCGTCGCCGGGACCTGGTCGCCCGCCCGGACCATCTGAGTGGCCACCCGCTCGCGTACCGAGCGGTACTTCGGCTCGCGCTCCTTGAGCACGGCCACGATCGGGGTCGCCACGAAGATCGACGAGTACGCACCCGACAGGAGCCCGACCATCAGCGCCAGGGCGAAGTCCTGCAGGCCCACCGCACCGAGGATGTAGCGGCCCACGACGAGCAGGGAGATGACCGGCAGCACGGCGACGAACGACGTGTTGATCGACCGCATCAGCACCTGGTTGAGCGAGCGGTTGACCATCATCGTGTAGGTGTCGCCCTTGGACGTGCCGAGGCGGTCCTCGTTCTCCTTGACCTTGTCGAACACCACGACGGTGTCGTAGAGGGAGAACCCGAGGATGGTCAGGAACGCCACCACCGTCGCGGGCGTCACCTCGAACCCGGTGATCGCGTACACGCCCGCCGTGATGATGATGTCGTGGATGACGGCGACGATCGCCGCCACCGCCATGCGCCACTCGAACCGGAGGCTCAGGTAGATCCCGATCGCGATCGTGAAGATGATGAGCGCCTCGAGGGCCTTCGACGAGACCCGGTTGCCCCAGGTCGGCCCGACGTTGTTGATGCTGACGTCGGTGGCCTCCACGCCGGCGTAGTCGGCCAGCGCCGCGGTGATGGCGGCCCGGTCCTTCACCGACAGTTCGGAGGCCTGGACCCGCACGCCGTCGTTGCCGACGATCAGGATCTTCGCCTCGGGTGCCGCGGTCTGGGCCATCACGTCGCGGACGGCGGCGCTGGTCGCGGAGCCGTTCGCCACCGTCACCTGCCACTGGGTGCCGCCGGTGAAGTCGATGCCGAGGTTGAGGCCACCCACGAGCAGGGCGATCAGCGACGCCAGGACGAGCGCACCCGACAGGACCAGCCAGCGCCAGCCGCGGTCCATGAACTGGTAGTTGGTCCGCTCGTGGTACAGGTCGGCGAACGTGTGGCGGCGCCCGCCCGGGCCCGGCTCGGTCGGATCGGTGACCGGGGTCCGGGCCAGGTTCACGCGCTCGGTCGTCGTGGTGCTCACGCCTCCACCTCCGGAGCGTCGAGGCCGGCGCCGATGCCGAAGACCCGGTTCGTGACGATGCCCCGCCGCCGCGCCATGAGCGAGACCAGCGGGTGCATGAAGAAGTAGGCGACCACCAGGTCGAGGAGGGTCGAGAGGCCGAGGAAGAAGGCGAAGCCCTTGACCGACCCGACCGCGACCAGGAACAGGATCGCGGCGCCCAGGAACGACACGAGGTCGGCCGCGACGATCGTCCGGAACGACCGGGTGAAGCCCCGGTCGGTGGAGCCCCGGACCGAGCGACCCGCCCGCACCTCGTCCTTGAGGCGCTCGAAGTACACGACGTAGGAGTCGACCGTCACACCGATCGACACGATCAGGCCGGTGACCCCGGCCAGGGTGAGCACCGGTCGGCCGCTCCCGCCGAGGAACTCCAGGATGAGCTGCCCGACGAACGACGTGACCACCACCAGGAGCAGCGCCGCGCTGATCGCGATCCCCAGGATCGCCACCAGGCCGAGGATCCGGTAGTAGACGAGCATGTAGAGCGAGACCAGGAGCAGACCGATGATGCCGGCGATGATCCCCGCCCGCAGCTGGTCCTTGCCGAGCGTCGGAGAGACGTTCTCGACCGTCAGCTCCTTGAGCTGCACCGGCAGCGATCCGTAGTTGATGAGCTTGGCGAGATCCTCGGCCTCGGTCGACGAGAAGTTGCCGGTGATCTGGACCGGTCCGCTGAAGCTCGCCGCCTGGAAGGCCGGGTTCGACTGCACGATCCCGTCGAGGGTGATCGCGACCTCGTTGGTGGGCGCCTGCCGGCCGTACGACTTGGCGGCCAGGGCGTTGAACTTGCCGAGTCCCTTGCCGGTGAGCGTCATCGACACGCCGTAGCCCGGGCTCACGAACTCGCGCTTGGCCTTGTCGACGTCGGTCCCGGTCAGCTCGGTCGGCCCGAGCAGGAGCCGGGTCGACTTCGCGACGGGCGCGCCGTCCTTGGGGCGCAGCGGCAGCACGACGCAGGCGTCACGCTTGTCGGCCGCCCGCGACGTCGTGGGGATCGAGTCGAGCGCCAGCACCGCGTTCGCGTTGCACGAGGCGATGGCGGCCTGCTTCGCGGCGGCGTCGGCCGCCACCGTGGTCGTCGTGGTGGCCTCGGTCGTGGTCGTCGACTCGTCCGTCGTGCCGGCGGCGGTGGTCGACGCCGTCGGCGCGGTCGTGATCGTGGTGGTGCCCGACACGTCCTCGGGGGGCAGCAGCGCCAAGACGGGACGGAAGCGCAGTTCGGCGGTCTGGCCCACCAGGCGGCGGGCCTTGTCGCGGTTGGCGACACCGGGCAGGTCGATGACGATGTTGCCGCCCTGGCGGCTGATCTCGGGCTCGGCCACGCCCAGGCTGTCGACCCGGCTCCGGATGATGTCGACGGCGACGTCGACGGACCCCGGCTTGGGGTTGCCGATCGGCTCGAGCACCACCGAGATGCCGCCCTGGAGATCGAGGCCCAGGATCGGCGACTTGCCCGAGGCGAGGGTCGCGACGACCAGGACCACCACGACGGTCAGGAAGCCGAAGAGCTGCACACGCAGCCGACGCGGGCTCATGCGTCGTCGTCGTCCGCGGTGTCGTCGCCGGCCTCGACGGCGGGCGTGTCGTCGTCACCGTCGGCGGACGGTGGGGTGAGGCGGGCGGCGATGGCCTGGCGGGCGAGGGTCACCTCGACGCCCGGAGCGATCGACACCTCGACCGTCTCGTCGGACAGCGACACGACCACGGCGTGGATCCCGCCGCTCGTGATGATCTCGTCGCCGACCCGCACCGCCGAGAGGAGCTGCTTGCGGACCTGGGCCTGGCGGCGCTGCGGGCGCACGATCAGGAAGAAGAAGGCGGCGACCAGGATGACCAGGTAGGCGGCGATGACCACGGTGACGTCCGAACGCTCGGGGCCGCGACGGGAGGTCGCAGCGGGGGTGGCCGCCCGGGGCGGCAGCGGCGTGATGCTAGCGAGCGCTCAGGCCGAGAAGAGGTTCGGGTCCTCCCCCGGCGGAACGGCCAGGCCCAGGTGCGCGTAGGCCGCCGGAGCAGCGGTCCGACCCCGGGGCGTGCGCCGCAGGAGTCCGCACTTGAGGAGGAACGGCTCGTAGACGTCCTCCACCGTGTCGGGCTCCTCCGACACCGTGACCGCCAGGGTGGAGAGCCCGACGGGCTGGCCGGCGAAGGTCACGCACAAGGCCCGCAGGATCGCCCGGTCGACCTTGTCGAGCCCGAGGGGATCGACGTCGAACAGCGCGCAGGCGTCACGGGCGACCTCGGCGGTCACCGCCCCGTCGGCCCGGACCTCGGCGAAGTCCCGGACCCGGCGCAACAGCCGGTTCGCGACCCGGGGGGTGCCCCGCGAACGGCGGGCGATCTCGCGGGCGCCCTCGGCGTCGAGGGTGACGCCCAGGATCCCCGCCGCCCGCTCGACGATCACCACCAGGTCGTCGGGCTCGTAGTACTCGAGACGGGCGACGAAGCCGAAGCGGTCGCGAAGCGGACCGGCGATCATCCCGCTGCGGGTGGTGGCGCCCACCAGCGTGAACCGCGGCAGGTCGAGGCGGATCG
>JAFMJM010000182.1 GCA_017853455.1 Acidimicrobiia bacterium
GTCGCGCATGTGGGGGAACACCGCCTGCATGCACCAGAGGGTGGCGCGCGGTCCGGTGTCGAACAGGGTGTCCCAGTCGTGGGCGGTGACGTCGGCGAGCGGGGTGGTGGAGCGGAACGACTGGGCGTTGGCCACCAGGGCGTCGACGCGACCGAAGTGGGCGACCGTCCGGGAGACGAGCGCGTGCACGGCGTCGCGGTCGGCGACGTTCAGGGTCTCGACGAGGTGGGGCGCGCCGAGCCCGTCGAGGTCGGCGGCGAGGTCGGCCAGCGCCTCGGGTCGGCGGGCGCAGCCCACCACGGCTGCGCCGCGGTGGGCGAGGTGGAGGGCGATCCCCCGACCGATGCCCTTCGAGGCACCGGTGACGAGCACCACCCGGCCGGTGAGGTCGGGGCCGTCGACCTCGGCGGCGGGCGGTCCGGCGCTCACCGCAGACGCTCCTCCACCAGCTCGACGGTGCCGAGGTGGGCGAGGGCCCGGTTGGTGCGCTCGGTGGCGGCCAGCCCGATCTCGATCGGCTGCCACTTCGAGCCCATGCCGGCGGTGGTGGCGGCCGACACCCACGAGTAGAAGGCGTGGATTCGGTGCTGCTGCCACGCCTCGTCGAACCCGAAGGTCACCCCGTGCTCGGCGAGGCGGTCGCAGTAACGCCGGATCAGGTCGACCTCGATCTCCTCACGGATCTCGACCGGGACCGAGTTGCACAGCACGTACGTGACGTCGCGCATGCCCGGGTTGCGGCAGAGCACCGCCCAGTCGAGGAACCCGGTGCGGCCGTCGGGCTCGACGTAGAGATTGCCGAGGTGGTCGTCGCCGTGGACGAGCGTGCCGGTGCCCTCGCGCTGGAGCGCCACGATGACCGGTGCATTGGCGAGGTAGCAGGTGGCGATGCGGTGGAAGTCGCCGCCCATGTCGGGACCGAGCACGGCGACGGCGTTCTCGACGTACTGCTTCCCCCCGCCACCACCGCGGGTGCCGCGCTCCACGAGCCACTCGAGGTCGCCGCCGGCGGCGAAGCGCGGCGAGTCCCAGTAGGTGCCGTGCAGCCGGGCGAGCTGGTCGACGATGTCGGTCGCCCGTTCGACGATGTCGCCGTCGGTCGGGCGGGGGAAGGTCACGCCCCGGGCGGTGAGGTCCTCGAGCACCATCACGTAGTCGGTGCCGTCGGTGTCGGCGAACCACGCCCGCGGAACGGCGACGGGGACCTCTGCAGCGAGGTCGCGGTAGAAGCGGGCCTCGGCGACACCCATGCCGGTGGCGTCGACCAGTCGGCGCTGCTCCTCGCCGAACGGGGGCAGCTTCACGAACACGGTGGCGGGCACGTCGGGCCCGCCCTCGAGCGCGACCTGCGCCCGGCCGGTCGTACCGGTGTGGCGGTCGAGCACGGTGGCTGCGGTGATCTCGCTGTCGAGCACCTCGGTGAACCAGGCGGCGGTCAGGTCGTCGACGTCACGGGGGAGGGGCACGGTGGACTCCGGTTCGACTCAGCGGAAGGCGGTGATCATGCCCGCCCTGGCCCGGTCGGCCAACTCGACCGCCCAGGCCCGGTCGCGGTCGGCCTTGAGTCGCTCGACGGCGGCGAGGTCGTAGCCGTAGAGGCGGGCGGCGTTGCCGGCGAAGATCTTCCGCTTGACCGTGTCGGTCAGCGGTGCGTATCCGAACTCGGCGCACATCCACTCGGGGATCGTGAACGTCCGGAGCGCGTCGATGATGGGCTGGGGAGACCCGTACCAGATGGCGTCGCTCCCCCAGATCACACGGTCCTCGCCGAGCCGGGCGATGAGCTTGCCCAGGACGTGGGCCGCCTCGACGGGTCGGCTCACCAGGCAGAACCAGGTCGATCCGAGCTCTGCGTAGACGTTGGCGTTCGCGGGGATCGACGCGGCGTCGAGCGAGGTGATGAGGCGGTCGACCCCGACGCCGTCGGGCCGGTACGGCCCTTCGGGCGGCGCGCCGTCGACGGGCATCTCGTACCCGGAGTGGTAGACGACGAAGTCGATCTCCGGGAACGCCTTGGCGGCCGGGCCGATGTCGCGGGGGGAGCCGTTGTCGACCAGGCGGGAGATCCCCTTGTGCGCACACACGAGGTGCACGCCCGAGGCGCGGACCTGCTCCAGGAAGGGCAAGCCGTGCTCCTCGTCGTCGAGCATCCAGCTGTCGACCCACCCGTCGGGACCGATCCGACCCGGGGTGTAGACCTTCCAGCCGACCGGACGAAGCTCGTCGCGCCACTCCGGCATGTGGTCGACCTCGGCCCGTTGGTCGGCGTGCACGACGGCGTGGTTCAGCAGGCGCCCCGCCCCGCCGACGCCCTCGAGGATCCACCGGGCAGCGGCCATCTCGTCGTTGAACAGGTTGCGCCGCGCCTCGCGGCCGGGCCCCGACGTGAGCACGGTGAGGGCGGTCTCCGACTCCACGTAGAGGTTGTGCAGGTACTCGGCGAACGTCCAGCCGTCGAGGTCGTCGAGCTCGGTCCACCAGTCGGGCATCACCGATCGGTAGAGGTCGGTGAGCATGGTGCGTCCGAGCGCCGCCGACGAGCGCGGCGCGAGGAAGTGCGTCTGGACGTCGACCACCGGCCCGACCGGCGCGAACCAATTGGCGGCGGCGGCGTCGCTGCGCTCCGCATCCTCGGGGACGGCGTAGAAGTCGTGGCCCCATTCCCGGTTGAGCGCCCGCAGCCCGGCGGCGGTCGCCGCCCGGGTTCCGGCGAGCAGGGCCGGCGCCACCCGGCGCTCGTCGGCGAGGGCGCGGATCCGGTCGTCGACCTCGGCGCAGAGTCGGGCCCGGCGGACGGTGCGCGGCGCCGGCCGGAACTCGTCGGTGTGGAGGGGGCGGAGGAACGACGGAATGGTCGGCGGCATCATCGACGGTGCCCGATCAGGCGGTGCGGCGGTACTCGGCGACGATGGGCTCGAGTTCGGCGGGCGATGCACCGTGGAGGATCACGGCGTCGCAGCCGAGGGCCAGCTGGTCGCGGACGGCCGCGACGCACTGGGTCGGGGTGCCGGTCGCGGCGGCGGCGAGCCACTCCTCGGGGATCAGCTCGGCGACGTGGGCCAACTGCTCGGTGGTGCCGCTGACGTCGAGGCCGCGCACGCTCTGGACCACCGGATCGGCCAGGAACCGCTCGAGCACCGCCGGGTCCCAACCGTTGGTGCGCACCAGCAGTGCGCCGTAGCCCTGGAGGTAGGTACCGAGGCGACCGACGAGCTTCATGAGCCGCTGGTCCTCGGGGATGTGGTCGCCCACGGTCGCGAAGCACGACCAGACCTTCACCGCTTCGGGGTCGCGGCCTGCCTGCTCGGCGGCCTCCTTCACCGTGCGCACGCACCGGGCGGTGGTCTCGTCGGTGAAGAACGTGTGCAGCACCACGTGGTCGAAGGAGCGGCCCGCCAGCCGCAGCGTCTGCTCGCCGAACGCGACCATCGCCATCGGGAGGTATTCGTCGAGGGTGGCGTCGAGGTGCAGCACCGGCCACGAGCCGGCGGGTCCGTCGTGGCCCATCACGACCTCCCCCCGGAACAGGCGCCGCATGATCGACGCGAAGTCCTCCATCTGGGCGGTCGTGATGTGCGGAATGCCGAAGGCGTCCTGCATCGGCGCGATGCCGCGACCGAGTCCGAGCACGAAGCGGCCACCGGTGAGGCTCTGCATCGTGCGGGCGTACCCGGCGGTGACGATCGGGTGGCGGGTGTTGTGGTTGGTCGCCGCGGTCGCGATGGTGATCCGATCGCTGACCGCCCCGGCCGCACCCGACAGGGTGCAGGCCTCCTTCTTGTTGTAGCGCTCGGAGATCCAGCACGTACCGAGCCCGATGCGCTCGGCGTCCCGCACCTCGTCGACGAGGGCGCGTGCCGAGTCGGGCTGCCCGGCGAGGGTGTAGAAGCCGAGCTCCTCGATGACGGGGGCCGGTGCGGTCACGGGGGTCTCCTCGGGGTCGCGGCGGCGACCGGTACGATCCGGCGCCGCCGGGCGCAGGGTACGTCACCCGGTGGTCCCGGCGCCCGGGCCGACGACCGGCGCCCTGACCCGACGACCGACGACCGACGACGAGGAGAGCCGACAGGTGGCAGCGGAGGGTTTCGCCGACGGGTTCCCCCGGACCGCCCTCGACGACCTCGGGATGCGCCTGGTGCCCGACGGCGACGAGGCGGTCGGTGAGGCGGCGGTGCTCCCGACGATGTGGTCGCCCGGCACGACCTGCCTGCGGGTGACGGTGGCGGCCACCTGGGCCGACGCCGTGCTGGGGCTGCACGCCATCCTGGCCTTCGCCCCGCGTCTCCCCGTGACCCTCGACCTCGACGTCCACCTGTTCGACGAGATCGCGGACGCCGACCGGATCGTCATGCGGTCGCGCCTCGTGAAGGCGGGCTCGACGGTGGTGGTGTCGGCGATGGACTTCCGTGACGGCGCCGGGCGCCTCGTCGGCGTGGGTGGGGGGACGTTCATGATGGCGCCCGACCCGGCGCTCGTGCTGCCGCCGATCGACGTGATCTTCGAGCGCTTCGCCGCTCCCCGGGGTGGGTTGACCGTGCCGCTGGCCGAGCGCATCGGCTGCACCCGCGACGAGCCGGGGGTGGCGTCGCTCCCGTGCTCTCCGGCCGTGCACAACGGCTCGAAGGCGATCAACGGCGGCCTGCTGACCCTGGCGGTCGAGGAGGCGGCGCTGACCGCCGATCCCGGCGCCGGACGGATCGAGTCCGTCCACCTGCGCTACCTGCGGGCCATCCGCCGGGGACCGGCCGTGGCGCGCGCCGACGTCCACCACCACATGGGCCGGGTCGAGGTCACCGACGCCGCCACCGGGGCGGTCGCCGTCGTCGCCACGACCCGCTCGACCGACGCCTGACGGCAGGCCGACCCGGGCGGACCGGGCTGACCGGTCAGAAGGTGGTCGAGGCGCAGGACGTCGTGAGGCGCGACACGTATCCGGCTCGGCTGATCGCCGTCACGCAGAACGTCGCGGTCCGACCCCGGGCGTTGGTGTAGTTGGGTGACGTCGACGACGCCGTCCCGTTGGTCGCGGTGGTGATGGTCCGGTTGGCGGTGGCGCCGGTGGAGAGCGTCCAGCGTCCGCTCACCTGCACCGACGGGACCGGGGCCCCGAAGCCGTCGACGACCTTCACGGTGGCGACCGCGTTCGAGCGGTTGGACACCGTCGACTTCGTGATCGTCAGGCCCGAGACCCGCAGGGTGGGAGCCGCCACGACCAGGCTGAGTGGTGCGGTGGCCCCCGCGCCCAGCTGGTCGGTGGCCTTCACCGTGAACGTGGTGGTGGCCGCGGTGGTGGGCGTGCCGG
>JAFMJM010000011.1 GCA_017853455.1 Acidimicrobiia bacterium
GGCGCTGATCGCCGGAGAGGCCCCCATGAGCGCCACGGTGGCCATGGCCACACCCACCAGCCACGCACCGCTCCGCTTCACGGCCCGCAACCTAGTGCGACCGCTCCAGCCCTCTCCGTTTGGACGTTTCGGGGGCCCCTGGCCCCCAGAAACGTCCAAACAACGAGGTCGGTGTCCCAACCGGGTGGGAGGATGCTCCGCATGGCCCGAGCCCCGCGTTTCTCCGTGTCGTCGACCACCGCCTACGAGACCTGCCCCCGGAGGTACCGCTTCGGCTACCTCGACCGGGTCAAGGTCGACCGCGGCCTCGCCCCCCAGCACTGGCGGTTCGGCTCGGTGGTCCACGCCGGCCTCGAGGCCGCCTACAAGCGCCACCGGGAGGCCGGCACCGACGACCACCTCGACCACGCCGTGCCCGTCGCCCTCGAGGCGGTGCGGGCCTCGTGGGTCAGCGAGGCCATGCCCGACGACCCGGCCGAGCTGACCCGGGCCGAGACGATCGTCGCCGACGACCTCGCCGCCACCCGCCTGGCGCCCCGCGACATCCTCGGCGTCGAGCACTGGTTCACCACCAAGACCGACGACGGCCTGACCGTGGGCGGCGCCGCCGACCTGGTGGTGCGGGCCGACCGCTCGACCGTGGAGATCCGCGACCACAAGGTGACCACCCACACCCGCAGCGCCGAGCAGCTCGCCGGCGACTTCCAGCTCGGCGTCTACGGCTGGTTCGCCCTGCGGACCTGGCCGTGGGCCGAGCGGGTGGTCGTGGCCCACCACTACCCGATCACCCGGGAGCTGGTCCGGATCCCCCTCGACGACGCCTGGATCGGTCGCTCGATGGAGCGCCTGCAAGGTGTCGCGCATCTGACCCTCGCCGACGCCGACTTCGCCCCGGTGCCCGGCGAGCACTGCTCCAACTGCGTCTACATCGACCTGTGTGACGCCGCCGTCCGCCCGTCCTGATTTCGCGATACGGCATCAGACCCGTCCATAATGGGCGTCGATCACGTGTCCCACCCCCTCCGTACCGTTTCGAGTGCGGGAGACACCTCCAGACGACGCACGAAAGGCCGGGAGTGGCGGGGTACACGTTCATCGACGACGACTTCGAGGTCGCCAACGACGCGGCGAACGGCGCCGCCCAGGCGTACGTCGTGGCCCTCGGGCTCTACGAGTTGATCGACCGCTTCCGGTTCCGCGACCCGTCGGCGCCCGTACCGGCTCCCGGCACCGACGGCGCCCCCGACGACGTCCGGCAGGCGGCGATGGCCGCCCTCCACGCCGCCGCGTCGGCCCGGTTCCTCTACGAAGACCTGTTCACCCGGACGGTCCCCGACGACGACGTCGAGCGAGACCTGCCCGAGGTCGCCGGCCTCGGGGCCATCGTCGCCCTCGACGACGAGCAGACCATCGCCGACTGCCGCTCGCTCAACGACGTCAGGGTCGCGGCCGAGCGGGCGGCCGGGGAGGCGGTCCGGGCGCTGCGCCGGGTCGCCCAGATCGGCCTCGGCGTGGCCCAGTACGCCTACGAGGACGACGACACCGAACTCGTGGAGCGCACCTGCATCACCCTGCTGGTCGACAGCCCGGCCGCCGTCGGCCATCCGGCGCTCGACGACCACTCCGTGCGCGGCCGCACCCGCCCCGAGGTGGCGGTCGAGCTCGCCGGCACCGTGGCCCGGTTCCTCGTGACCGCCGAAGAGCCCGCCACCTGGCTCGAGATCGGCGCCGACGGCCGCACGCTCCACACCATCCGGTTCGCCGAGGGCCGCGGGCTGCACGTCGAGGGCCTGGGCACGTTCCAGGCCCCCGTGGTCATCAGCGAGATGGTGGAGGCGCTCCTCGACGTGTGCATCGACGTCGACGGCGTGTCGCCGTCCGACCTGCAGGTCACCTGGGCGGTCGAGGACCACGGCGACGGCTACGAGGACGACTCCCCGTACTTCGACTGAGCCCGGAATCCGGGCCGAGAAGCGCCCGGGATCCGACCCGGAGGATCAGCCGATCCGGACGCCGGCGATCGGCAGGTGACGCAGCACCCCGGCCACCGCACCCCGACCCCGGACGACCAGGACCGCCATCCCGCGTCGCTCCGCCTCGGCGGCGACCCCGGCGAAGGCGTGGTCACCACTGGCGACGACCACGCGGCCGCACCGGCCGAGGGCGTCCCACTCGCGCACCCAGCCGATGAGGGCGAGGTCGGCCCCGTCGGGGCCCGAGGCGGTGAGGATCTGGGCGGGCGTGTGGGGCCGGGTGCCCAGCTCGGCGCACAGCCAGCGGTTGGCGGCGACCACCACCAGATCTCCCGGGACGTGACCGGCGGCCTCCAGGACCGCCTCGTAGGCCTCGACCACCGCCGGGCCGGTCGCCCACGGGTCACCGATGACGTTCTCGAGGTCGATCAGGACCACCGACCGGCCGCGCACCGAGTCGAAGCGGCGGGCCGCCGTACGGGCGCGCCGGGCCTCGCGGGCCGTCCGCCGGCTCGGGCGGACGATCCGGGCGGTCCGGGCGCTGCTGGCGGTGCCGTTGTTGGAGGCGAAGGTCTCACGGTTCGTCGGCATGGCGACCCTCCGGGGTCGTGGTGGCCACCACCCCTCGGGTGGCCGGTGAGGGCATCAGAGCACCGGGGTGGGACACGGCCCCGGGGTCCGGGCGGCACCGTCGGCCCGGACCCCGTCGACCGCCCAGCACGGCGTGCCCCCGGGTCCGGGACCGGAGCCGTCCGGTAGATTCAGATTGACGATCCCAATCGGGATTGGCTCGGTTCACGGGGGCGGGGAGGTCCGACGTGGCGCGACCGGTCGACGCCAATGAGCGCCGCCTGAACCTCATCGCGTACCTCGACGAGCGCCGCACCGCCCGGGTGACCCTCGACGACATCGTCAACAACGTGCCCGGCTACGACAACCCGGATCAGCCCATCCCGCGCGACCCCGACGGCGATCTGACGCCCGACACCACCCCATGGGACTCGGTCCGCAAGAAGGTCCGGCGCGACGTCAAGGACATCAGTGAGAAGCTCCGCATCGACATCGCCTACAACGAGACCGAGGGGTCGTACCGGATCGGCCGCCCGTTCTTCACCCCGGCAGAGCGGCGGGCCCTGGTGGCCGCCGCTTCCCTGATCGAGCTCGAGGGGTTCCTGCCGGCCGACCGCACCGGGATCGGCCAGGTCGTCGGCGACGACCGGGCCCAGATCCGGGTCACCATCGACGACTGGTTCGTCCCCCTCGTGCAGGCCATCGAGGACCGAACGCCCATCCGGATCAGCTACGACGGACGCGAGCGTGTCGTCGAGCCCTGGTTCCTCGGCCGGTGGCGCACCGCGTGGTACCTCGTGGCCGGCGATCCCGATCACGACCACCAGATGCGGCGCTTCCGGATGGACCGGCTCTCCTTCGCCGACGACCAGGTGTCGTTCCCGGTGGTCGGCGAACCCGGTTCGTACGACATCCCCGACGACGTCGACGCCGAGGAGGCCCTCGACCTCGACCCCAACTCGTGGGGCCCCGACCCGGCCACCGAGGTGGAGGTCCGGGTGGCCGCCGACCACGAGTACCGGTTCATGCAGGAGTTCGACGCCGAGATCGTCGAGCGCACGACCGACCACGTCGTGGCCCGGCTCGTCGTGCGCCACCGCACGTCGTTCGTCATCCGGATCCTGGCGTTCCGCGGCCAGGCCGTGGTGCTCGCCCCGCCCGACGTCCGGGCACTCGTCCGCGACCACCTCGCGTCGACGGCGGGGGTCGCCTGATGGCGCGCAGCAAGGGGGAGCAGTTCGCCATCCTCGGCGAGATCCTGGCCGCGGTCGACGAACGGCGTTGCGTCTCCATCGACGACGTCGCGTCCCAGTACGGGATCACCCGAGAAGAGGCGCTCGCGATCGTCGAACCGGTGCTCTACGTCGAGTTCAACCCCGCCGACGGCGCCAACCCGATCACCTGGATGCACGAGCTCGAGTTCGACGGTGAGGACCTCATGCCCGGGATCGGGGCCGAGCAGAACGGCACCCCGATCCGCAACCTCGAGACCCGTCCCCCCGACCACGACACGGCGCTCGACCTCTACCTGTCGGCCGCCATCATGAACTCGCTCCAACCGAACCCGGTGCTCGCCACCGCCCTCGAGAAGCTGGCCGACCTCGTGCCGGTGACGCTCCTCGTGCCCATCGAGCAGCCACCGGCCCTCGGCGTGGTGCAACAGGCGTGGTCGCAGCGCCGTTCGGTGCACACCCGCTACCTCGCCGACGGCCGCACCGAGGCGACCGAGCGCGAGATCGTGCCGTGGCGGGTGTACGCCAACTGGGGCCGGTGGTACGTCAAGGGCACCGCGGTCGACCACGGCGAGGAGCGCACGTACCGGGTCGACCGCATGCTCGACGCCCGGATCGGCGACGTCGAGTACGAGCGGCCCGACGACATCCCGATCCCGCAGTGGTTCGACATGGACCACAACTCCCGCACGGTGCGGGTCCGGATGCCCGCGGCCGCCGAGCGCAGCTTGACGGCCCCGGTGGTGTTCGCCGACCGGGTCGTGCTCGACGACGGCTGGGTGGAGGTCACGGTCACCGTGCACGGTGACCCGCGCCTCGACCACCTGCTGGTGAGCCTGCCGCCGGAGGCCGAGGTGCTCGAGCCGGCCGAATGCGTCGCCCGGCGCCGCGACCACGCCGCGGCGCTGCTCGCCGACTACTCCTGACCCGGCGCACCCGTCGGCCGTCGACGGGCCGGTCGCCTCAGACCCGGGACAGGATCCCGAACGCGGCGCCCATGACCGCCATCCCCGACACGAGGACGGCTGACATCTGGAGCGCGAAGCGGGCCAGGCCCTTGTGGAGCACGATCTCCAGCTCCTTCATCTCGCTCCGGACCAGCGAGAACTCCTCGCGCATCTCGCTCCGGACCAGTTCCAAGCGCAGATCGAGGACCTCGGTCGTGACGAGGTTGGACCAGCCGCCCGGTGGGCGTTCCATCAGGTAGGACGCGGTCTCCATGCCGAGGCGCTCCTCCAGGACCTGGCGGATGCGGGTGGGCGGTTCGTCGACGGCCATCACGGCCCCCTTCCGGTGGTGGGCCCCGCAGGACCCGGGTTGGAGGGGGAAGTGACGGCCCGTCGCCGGGCCGCCCCGATTATAGACGCGGGACGGCCCGGTCCGGGCAGGACGGCGGTTCCGGGACGCGACAATGTCGCCATGACCGAGACCCCGCGCACCGCCTTCGTGCTCTCGGGTGGGGCGAGTCTCGGTGCCGTGCAGGTCGGGATGCTCATGGCGCTGCGCGACCACGGCATCACGCCCGACTGCGTGTTCGGTGCGTCGGCCGGCGCGGTCAACGCGGCGTGGGTCGCGGGCGATCCCGGCCTCGCCGACCTCGACCACCTGGCCGCCGTGTGGCGGAGCCTGCGCACCCGCGACGTGTTCCCGTTCCGGCCGGTGTTCGGGTTCCTCGGGTTCGTGGGGCAGCGCAACTCGCTCGTGCCCGCCGACGGACTGCGCCGGATCGTGACCGCGAACGTGCGCTTCGCCCGGCTCGAGGACGCCGCGATCCCGATCGGGCTGGTCGCCACCGAGGTCCGGACCGGCCAGGAGGTCGTGCTCGACCGCGGCCCGGTCGTCGACGCCGTGCTGGCCAGCAGTGCGATCCCGGGCGTGTTCCCCCCCGTGACCGTCGGCGACCACATCCTCATCGACGGCGGGGTCGTCAACAACACGCCGATCGCCAACGCGGTTGCCGCCGGCGCGGAGCGCGTCTACGTGCTGCCGACCGGGTACGCCTGCTCCCCCGGCCGTCCGCCGCGGGGCGCGCTCGCGCTGACGATGCACGCCGTGTCGCTGATGGTCGAGCAGCGACTCGTCAACGACGTGGCGCAGTTCCAGCACCGGGTCGACCTGCGGGTCATCCCCCCGCTGTGCCCGCTCAAGGTGCTGCCCACCGACTTCTCCCGGGCCAATGAGCTCATCGACCGGTCGCACGAAGCCGCCGCGAAGTGGCTCGACCGGCTCGACGTCAAGGGCGTGCCGACCGACCAGGGGAAGTACCTCGGCTTCCACGACCATTCCTGAACGACAGCCGGCCGTCGCGTAGCGTTCGGAGCACCACCGAGGAGGGCACATGGACATCGAGGTCCTGGTCGAGATCACCAAGGGCTCGCGCAACAAGTACGAGGCCGACCACGACACCGGGGAGATCTGGCTCGACCGCCACCTCTTCACCGCCACCTCGTACCCGACCGACTACGGGTTCGTGCCGCTCACCCTCGCCGAGGACGGCGACCCGCTCGACGCCCTGGTGCTCCTCGACGAGCCGACCTTCCCCGGCTGCCACGTGCGCGCCCGGGTCGTGGGCGTGTTCTGGATGTCCGACGAGAAGGGCCCCGACGCCAAGCTGCTGTGCGTCCCGGCCGGCGACCCGCGCTGGGCCGAGATCGGCGACCTCGACGACCTGCGCCACTGGCGGCCGATGCTCCTCGAGGAGATCGGGCACTTCTTCAACGTCTACAAGATGCTCGAGCCCGGCAAGAGCACCGAGGTGCGCGAGTGGGAGGGCGCGGCGGCCGCCGAGCGGGAGGTCGAGGAGGCCCGTCAGCGCTACACCGACGCCCACCTCGCCGAGCACTGACCCACCGGCGGGCCGACCCCGGTCGCCGACCGGCCCGGCCAGGAGCCCGAAACACGGCGGTCACACCCCCGTCAGACTCCCGGAACGATTCCGTGCAAGATTGACGTCGTGGACCGCGCCGTCTTCGCCGACTACGAGCCCGAGGGGTACTTCGACGAGGTGTTCGAGGCCCCCGGCGCGCCCCGGCCCCACTACAAGCGCCTGATCCGCAACCTCGAGGCCTTGGGCGACGACGAGCTCACCCGCCGGGCCCGCCTGCGCGACGCGTCGTTCCGCACCAAGGGAATCACCTTCACCCTCGCCGACGACGAGGACGGCCTCGAGCGCACCTTCCCGATGGACCTCGTCCCGCGGATCATCCCGGCCGACGAGTGGTCGACCATCGAGGCCGGTCTCGCCCAGCGGGTCCGCACCCTCAACAAGTTCCTCGACGACGTCTACGCCGGCGAGCAGGCCGCCATCCGCGACGGCATCGTGCCACGCCACGTGGTGACGTCGTCCGACGGGTTCACCCGCGAGGCCATGGGCATCCACGTCCCCCACGGTGCCCGGTGCCTCATCGCCGGGATCGATCTCGTGCGCGACGCCGACGGCACCTACCGGGTGCTCGAGGACAACCTCCGCAACCCGAGTGGCGTCTCGTACGTGCTCGAGAACCGCGAGGCGACCGCCCGCGTGCTCCCCCGGGTGCTCGGGGCCCACGCCGTGCGCCGGGTCGACGGCTACGGCCAGACGCTGCTCGCCGCACTGCGGGCCATCTCCCCCAGCGCCGGGTCGCACCCGCGCATCGTCGTGCTCACCCCCGGACCGTTCAACTCGGCCTACTTCGAGCACGTGTTCGCGGCCCGCCAGATCGGCGCAGAGCTGGTCGAGGGCCGCGACCTCGTCGTCGACGACCACGTCGTCTACATGCGCACGACCAACGGCCTCGAGCGCGTCGACGTCATCTACCGGCGGGTCGACGACCGCTACCTCGACCCGGTCGGATTCCACAGCACCTCGATGATCGGGGTGTCGGGGCTGCTCGCGGCGGTGCGGGCCGGCAACGTGGCCCTCGCCAACGCGATCGGCAACGGCGCCGCCGACGACAAGCTCGTCTACGCGTTCGTGCCCGACCTGATCCGCTACTACCTCGGCGAGGAGCCGATCCTCCCGAACGTCACCACCTACCTGCTCTGGAACCCCGACCACCGCGCCGAGGCGCTCGCCCGTCTCGACCAGCTGGTCGTCAAGCCGGTCAGTGGCGCCGGGGGGTACGGCGTGGTGATCGGGCCGCGCGCCACCGACGCCGAGCTGGCCGAGGTCCGCCGGCAGATCGAGGACGACCCGCGCGGCTGGATCGCCCAGGAGGTGGTCTCGCTGTCGCGTCACCCGACGCTGATCGACGGGTCGCCCCGGCCGCGCCACGTCGACCTGCGTCCGTTCGTCGTGACCCGCGGCGACGAGATCGACGTCATCCCGGGCGGCCTGACCCGGGTGGCGCTCACCGAGGGGTCGCTCATCGTCAACTCGTCGCAGGGCGGCGGGTCGAAGGACACCTGGGTCCTGCTGGGCGAGGGGGACCGCTGATGCTGGCCCGCCTCGCCGAGGACCTCTACTGGGCCGGCCGCTACCTCGAGCGGCTCCAGCACACCGCCCGCGTGCTCGACGTCACGACCGAGGTGGTCCTCACCAGCCCGCGCGTCGACCAGGACGAGGTCTGGGACCGCGCCCTCGCGACCCTCGTGCTCGCCCACACCTTCCGTGAGCACCACGACGTCGTCGACGGCACCACCGTGCCGCAGTTCTGCGTGTCGGACGTCGACAACCCGGGGTCGGTGGCGTCGCTGGTGCGAGCGCTGCGCGAGAACGTGCGCCGGGTGCGCGAGCTGGTGTCGTCGGAGCTGTGGGAGGTCGTCAACGACCTGTACCTGCGGTTCACCGCCACCGACGTCGCCCGCGACCTCGAGGAGCAGCCCGCCGCCCTCTACGGGTTCGTCAAGAGCGCCGCCCACGCCGTGATCGGAGTGGCGGTCGAGACGATGAGCCGCGACGAGGCGGCCCAGTTCTTCGAGCTCGGCATCCACATGGAGCGGGCCG
Source organism: Acidimicrobiia bacterium (assembly GCA_017853455.1). Taxonomy (GTDB): domain Bacteria; phylum Actinomycetota; class Acidimicrobiia; order IMCC26256; family PALSA-555; genus CAIUKV01. The sequence continues at coordinate 8,700 of JAFMJM010000011.1, forward strand.
GGACCACCACCCGGGTGCTCGGCACCCAGGTCGCCACCCTCGGCGCCGAGGGCCGCACCGGACTCGAGGCGTGGGCACCGGTGCTGCGCACGTGCGCCGCCCGTGAGACGTTCGTCCGGATCGGCCAGCCGGCCGACGCCGGCTCCGTCACCGCCCTGCTGCTGCTGTCGCCATTGTTCCCGCGCAGCGTGCGGTACTCGGTGGTGGTCGTCGACGAGCACGTCCGGACGCTCCTCGACGGGCCCGTCGTCAACGACCGGGCCCTGCGCAGCCACCAGCAGGTCGTCGACCGCCTGGCCGGCCGTCTGCGGGGCCGGCTCGACTACGCCGACCTCGACGAGGTGATCGCCACCGGCATCACCGCCACCGCCGTGTCGATCGAGCACGATCTGCGGGGCGTGCACCGGGCCGTCGCCGAGCGCTTCTTCCACCACGCTCCCGGCGGAGACCTCCAGATCCAGGAGCTGCGCAGCATGGAGCCGGAGGTGCGCGGTCCGTGAGGTTCGACATCCGCTACCACACCCGCTTCACCTACGAGCCCGGGGTCTCGGAGTCGCACAACGAGCTCCGGGCCTGCCCGATCACCGACGAGCACCAGCGCCTCGTCACCTACCGGGTGGGTGTGAGTCCGGCGGCGCGCCCGCTGTCGTTCACCGACTACTGGGGGACCCGGGTCGACGCGTTCGGGGTGCGCGGCAGCCACGACGCGCTCGAGGTGGTGGCCGAGGCGACGGTCGAGACCGAGCCCCGCGACGACCGACCGTCGGGGAGCACCCACGCCGACCTCGACGTCCCCGACTTCGTCGCCCGCCACCACGAGTTCCTGCAGCCCACGCGCCACACCGAGTGGGACGACCACCTGCGCGCCCTCGCCACCGAGCGCGCCCACGCCGCCGGCCCGACCGTGGTCGACGCCGTCGCGGGCATCCACGACCTGGTGCGCGAGTCGTTGCGCTACGTGACGGGGTCGACCGACATCGGGATCCCCGTGACCGAGGTGCTGCGCGGTGGGGTCGGCGTGTGTCAGGACTACGCGCACCTGATGGTCGCCCTGTGCCGCTCGGTCGGCATCCCCGCGCGTTACGTGTCGGGCTACCTGTTCACCGCCGACGACTCGACCGGCGCCGAGGCCGACCGACCGGTGGTGCGGGTGCAGACCCACGCCTGGGTCGAGACCGCGATCCCGCACTCGGGCTGGCGAGCCCTCGACCCGACCAACGGCCGCTCGGTCGGCGAGCTGCACGTGAAGGTCGGGCACGGGCGCGACTACGACGACGTGTCGCCGTTCCGGGGCGTCTACCAGGGCGTCTCGGCCGTCACCCTCGACGCGTCGGTCGAGATCCGCCGCGGCGAGTCGATGCTCGGTGGACCCGGGTTCGCCACCAGCGCCGCGTGGGCCGACGGCGCCGGATCGCCGCTGCGGGTGACGCTCGGCGCCCGGGCCCCGATCGCGATGCCCGCCCTCGACCAGGAACAGCAGCAGCAACAGCAGCAGCAGTGATCCGCGGCTGGCCCGGTCGCCGGCCCAGTCGGCGGTGGGGCCCGTGGGATCAGCGATGGGGCAGCAACCGGGCCCGCCACCGCCCCAGAGCCTTGCGGACCCGGATCCGGACGGTGCGGCGACGGAACCGCCAGGCGCCCAGGAGCCCGGGTCGCATCCACGGGACCATCCGGTCGGCGGCCACCGCGCTCCCCCGCGCGGCCCGCCGTGCCTCGCGGGTCAACACGGCCCGGGCCGCGACCGCGTAGGCCGAGCCGTAGAGCTCGCGGCCGCCCTCCGGCAGGAACGGCTTCGCCCGGATCAGGCACTGGATGACGAGCGGTGCCGGGCGACCGCGGACCGAGAAGGCGAGTCGCTCCGGGTCACGGAGGCGCAGGCCGGGCATGAAGAAGCTCGCGACCATCTGGTCGTCGGTGAAGTGCTCGACCGTTCCGGCGGGCACCTCCGACATCAGCAGGGCGTTGAGGACGTCCTGGTCGTTGTGCATCAGGGGTTGTCCGAGGTCGGACTTCCACTCCTCGAACCGCTCGCTCGCGACTCCACAGAGGTCCCACCACCGCTGCAACAGCTCGCCGTGCCGATCGGCGTCGAGCAGGACGGTGCCCGCCCCGACGTAGGTCTGCTCGCGCATCGGCGCCCGAAGCCCGAACATCGTCGACCAGGCATCGACCCGTCGGTCCGCCTTCGGATCGACCGCCGCGACGATCTTCCTGGATCGGACCCGCTCGAGCAGGGGCGTGAGGTCACCCACCACGAGGCCGTCGGCATCGATGATCAGGATCGGACCGCGAGGTGCGAGGGTGGCCGCGAACGGCTTGTGCAGCGTGGGGGTGCTGCGCCGGTCGGCCCGGCCGTCGACCACCCGGGCGCGGTCGGCCAGCCAGGTCCGCTGGGCGTCGTCGAGACCGACGTCGAAGACCGTGAGCGTCGCGCCGGGCGCGTGGTGCCGGATCGACGTGCCCAGCATCACCAGCGCCGGGAAGTACCGCGCGTCGCAGACGGTGTAGAGCCCGAGTTCCTGCACCACCGATCCGGCCACCGTCAGACGCTCCTCCGCGTGCGCAGCGCCCGACGCAGCGCCCCCCAGGCGTGGCGGGTGCGCGCGTGGGCGAGCACCACGGCGAGGCGCAGGCCGGCGACCGGGCCGGGGCGCAACCACGGCACCACCTCCGTCGCGGCCAGCGGCCCGACGGGTGGCGACGACGCAACCGCGGGGCCGATCGCGGCGCGCAGGATCCGGGCGAACGCCGCACCCTCCACCCGCCAGGCCGTCCCGGGCTCCCTGGGCTTCGGTCGCACGACCGAGTGCAGCGCCCGAAGCGGACCGTCCGGTCCGGTGCAGGTGAACGACGCGAGGTCGCGAATCCGGATGCCGTGCATCGCCTTGCTGATCTCGACCTCCGACGCGGGCCGGACGTCGACCTCGGTGTCGACGAACTCCGTCATCAGGAGCGCGTTGAGCGCGTCCTGGTCGCCGAACACGCCGGGCACGCCGAACTTCTCCGCGCCGCCGGCATCACCCAGACGGGCGCAGACTTCCATCCACCGCTGCAACAACGCGCCGTGGTGACGGATCGACCAGAACACCAGGCCGGAGTTGACGTACGGCCGGGGGTGCAGCGGCCCCGGGAGCTCGAGCAGCGTGCACCACTCGTCGAAGTGCCGATCGGCCATCGGGTCGATGGCGGCGACGAGCGCACCGGCTCGGGCCGAGGCCACGTAGTCGTCCCACGGACCGGTGGCGACCAGGTCGGCGTCGACCACCACCGCCACCCCGTCGGGGTCGAGCCGGTCGAGGTGCAGTGCCACGAACGACTTGGCGGCGTAGGGGTGGCGCCGTGCGGGCGGGTCGACCACCCGGTACCGGTCGGCGAGCCAGGCCCGCTGGTCGGGCCGCAGCCTGAGGTCGAGGACGGTGATCCCCGCCGCGGGAAGGGACCGGCCGACGGTCACGGCCGAGGCCACGGCACCGACGAAGTACCGTGCGTCAGCCACCGTGAAGACCTCGACCCCCGCCACGGAGACACGCTACCGGCGTGTGCACTGCGCTGGCCTCGTGCAAGAAACGTGCAAGAACGCACGACCGTCTGAGCGGACCCTGAGAATCCGGGCCCGTCCTGCGTCGCACGGGAACCGCTCGTCGGGCACCATCGTTCCCATCACGACCGACGAGGAGTCGAGAACCATGACCGACGAAACCCCCACCCCCGAATCCCCCACGCCCGAATCCCCCAGGCCCGACCCGGCGACGGCGCCGACCGAGCCGACCCCCGAGGCGTCGGCCCCCACGGCACCCCCGCCGCCGCAGCCGGCTCCCGCACCCGCTCCGGCACCCGCTCCGGCACCCGCTGCGGTTGCGGCCGGGTCCACCCGGCGCAAGCAGGTCGCCGTGCCCGTGTGGGCATTGACCCTGATCGCCGCCATCATCGGCGCAGCCGTGATGTTCGGTGTCGGGTTCGTCGTCGGCGACTCCGGCCACGACGGCGGGCGTGACGACGCCGCCGGCCAGGTCGAGGGCCGGGGTGGCTTCGGCGCCCCGGGCCAGCAGGGCCGCGGCGGATTCAGCGCCCCGGGCCAGCAGGGTCAGGGCGGCCTCGGTGGCCAGGGCCAGCAGGGCCGCGGCGGCTTCGGCGGTCAGGGCCAATTCCCCGGCGGTGCCGGTGGCGGCACGCAGCAGCTGCCGATCCCCGGTGGCGGCTCGGGCTCCGGCTCGGGTCAGGGCCAGGTCCCGTCGACCCCGTCGACGTCGGGAGCGTTCCTCGGCGTCGCCACCCAGCAGGGCACCGGTGGCGTGTCGATCACCCAGGTGGCGGCGGGCAGCGCGGCCGAGAAGGCCGGTCTGCAGGTCGGTGACGTCATCACGGCGTTCAACGGCCGGCCGATCACCACCCCGACCGCCCTGGCGAGCGCGGTGGCCAACCTCCAGCCCGGCGACAAGGTGAGCATCGAGGTCGACCGCAACGGCACGACCGACACCATCAGCGTCACCCTCGGGTCGCGCAGCACCGCCAACAGCAACTGAGCCTGGCTCCGGTCCGCCCCCCGCTCGGGCCGGAACCACAACGGCGGCCGTCCGGACATCCGGGCGGCCGCCGTCGCGTCCGGGATCGGCCCGCACGGGCCGTCCCGGGTCGGGATCGGTGGATCAGGCGAGGCCCTCGAGGAGCGCCGCGATGTCGATGTTGCCGGTGAAGATGGCCGCCATCGTGCCGCCGTCGGTGTTGAAGTTCTCGCCCGACACGTAGGAGGCCGCCCGGCTGTTGAGGAAGATGATCGGATAGGCCTGCTCCTCCGGGGTGGAGCGGCGACCCGCACCCTGGGCGAAGAAGTCGATCATGTCGGCGCCCGACGCCGTCTCGAAGTCGCCCATCATCGGGGTCTGGGTCGGGCCCGGGCTGATGCAGTTCACCCGGATGCCCCGCTTCTGGAGGTCCCAGGCGGCCTTCATCGTCCAGAGGATCACGACCTCCTTGGAGGGCGCGTAGCCGCCCTCGATCTCGGCCGGGTGCGCCTCGCACCACGCCCGACCCTCGGCGTAGGTCTTGGTGTCGAGCAGCGGCCGCCACTTCTCGAGGTTCATGATGTAGCCCGCACCGGCGGTCGACGAGATGCTCGCGATCGCTCCACCCTTGGTCATGAGCTTGGCGGTCTCCTCGGCCACGTGACGCATGGCGAGGAAGTTCACCGACATCGTGTCGACGTCGGAGAACGGCGGGCCGGGCAGCCCGGCGCAGTTGAAGAGGGCGTCGACCGTCCCGCCGATCTTCGCGATCGCGGCGCTGGTGGCCTCGGGGTCGAGCAGGTCGCTGTTCTGGTACGACGCCACCTCGACCGGCGGCTCCTTGCGGTCGATCACGTGGATCTCGGCCCCGAGCTTCGCCAACTCGGTGACGGCCGCCGCACCCATGCCGCTGCCGCCACCACCGGTGACGACGACCCGCATGCCTTCGTAGTCCCACAGTCCCATCAGGGTCTCCTTGTCGTGTCGATCGATCGATCGGTCGGTGCCGGGGGTCCCGGTCAGCCCTTGGTGCCGTACGAGCCGTCGAAGGACTCGCCCTCGCGCTTGCCCGTCCGCTCCTCGGCGCCTTCGTGCGACGTGCGGTAGTCGCCGAACTTCTCGTCGCGGGCTTGCAGTGCACCGGTGAGGCCACCCTGCGACTCGCGGGCCGCCAGGAAGTCGGCCATCGCCTTGGTGTGGGTGCCCAGGGCGCACAGCTCGGTGCCGGCCCGGATGCCGGCCCGGAGGCCCATGACGTCCATCTGGTGGTGCACGATGCGCTTGTTCATCTGCACCAGCTCGGTCGGGACCTGGGCGATCCGCTCGGCCAGCTCGAGCGTGGCGGCGTCGAGCTCGTCGGCCGGGACGGCGTGGTTGGCCCAGCCCCGCTCGACCGCCTCGACCCCCGAGATGGAGTCGCCGGTGAGCATCATCTCCATGCCCTTGCGCATCCCGAGGAACCAGGCGTGGAAGTGCATGTCGGGGACCCCGAAGCGCACCGCCGGGTAGCCCATCTTGGCGTCTTCCGCGATCATCACCAGGTCGCAACCGGTGGCGAGCTCGCTGCCGCCGGCGAGGCAGTAGCCGTGCACCTGGGCGATGACGGGCTTGCCGAGGTCCCAGATCGACATCCAGCCGGTGGTGACGTGGCGGGGCCACTGACCGTCGCCGCCCGGGGTGTAGAAGGGCAGCTCGAGGCCCTCGTTGCCACCGCCGAGCTCGTACCCGGCCGAGAACGACGGGCCGGCGCCGCGGATGATCTGGACGTGGACGTCCGGGTCGGCGTCGCCCTCGTAGAGCGCAGCCAGGACGTCGCCGCGCAGGGCGTGGTTGAGGGCGTTGCGCTTCTCGGGCCGGTTCATCGTGATCCGGCGCACGTGCGGCGCCGGCTCGTCGATCTCCACGACGGTGTACTCACGGGGTCCAGGGGCGCCGTACACGGGTCCTCCACGGGGTCGTCGGTCTGGGGTCGCTGCAGGGTAGGTCAGCCGGGCCATCCGGGGCGAGTGCGCCGCACTCCCCCACCCCGTTGTTTGGGTGATTGTGGGGGCCAGAGGCCCCACAATCACCCAAACAACGGGGTGGACCGGGTCGGGCCGGGCGACGTCCCGGCGCCGGGACCCCGGGTTACGCTCTGGGATCGCTTCTCCGGCCCGGGCGAGGCGGTCGTCGACGGATCCCCGGGCCTGGAGAACCAGATGTCGCAGCACCGCCGGATCGCGTGGATCGGGGCCGTCGTGCTCCTCGTCGCCGGCCTCCCCGCGCTCGGGATCCTTCCGGCCGGCGCCACGCCGGCCACGACCACCATCACCGTGACCTCGACCACCGATGCGGCAGGGACGTGTCCGTCGGTGTCGAGTTGCACCCTGCGCCAGGCGTTCGCCGAGGCGAGCACCGGCGGCTCCGCGGCCGCGACCGACGTCACGATCGACATCACCCCGAGCCTCGGCACGATCACCCTGGCCAGTGCGCTCTCCTACGACGGCGGGAGTGGTGGCGCGCACGCGCTGACGATCGACGGCCACGGCAACACGGTGTCCGGTGGGGGCGGGCACCGACTGATCGACAGCAGCAGCGCGGGGCTGCTCACCGTCGACGACCTCACCCTGACCGGCGGAGTGGCCGTGAGTCAGTACGGCGGCGCGATCAACGCCGCGGGCGCGGTCTCCGTCACCGACTCGACCTTCAGCTCCAACACCGCGTCGGCCGGCGGTGGGGCGATCAACGCAACGGGTGCCGTCACCGTGAGCGGGTCGACGTTCTCGGGGAACTCGGCCGACACGGGTGGAGCGCTCTACGCGGCGTCGGTGGACGTCATGAACTCGACGTTCGCCGCCAACCACGCCACTCCCGGGGTCGCCGGGGCGATCCTCGCCTTCGGCGCGGTGCACGCGGCCTACACCACGTTCACGGGGAACACCAGCACCTCCGACGCGAGTGCGATCGACTCCTACTCGTCGAACGAGATCGAGCTGTTCGGGTCGGTCCTGATCAGCCCGGGATCGACCGCCGATCTGTGCAACGTCGCGGCGACGTCCGACGGCTACAACTTCGCGAACGACACGTCGTGTGGGCTGACCGCCACCGGCGACTCCCAGAGCCCCACCAACGACGCACTCCTCGGCGCTCTGGCCGACAACGGCGGCCCGACCGAGACGCAGCTCCCCCAGAGCGGGAGCCCGCTCAGCGGCGCCATCCCCGACGGCGCGTGCCGGACCGCTCCCCTCGCCACGGCGGTGACCACCGACCAGCGGGGCGTCGACCGACCCACCGCCATCGACGACGCGTGCACCATCGGCGCGGTCGAGCCCGTCCTGCTGATCGTCGTGACGTCGAACGCCGACACGGCCGGAACGTGCCCGTCGGTCGCGAGCTGCACCCTGCGCCAAGCCTTCACCGAGGCGAGCATCGGTGGGACCGCCGACGGGTTCGACGTGGCCGTCCAGATCACCTCCGGGCTCGGCACCATCACCCTCTCGAGCCGACTCGACCACGACGGCGGCACCGGTGGTGGCCACGACCTGGTCATCCGGGGCAATGGCGCCACCATCGCCGGTGACGACACGTTCCGACTCATCCAGACCACCGGCACCGGGCATCTGACCGTCGACGACCTCACGATGACGGACGGGAACGCCGGTGGCGTGTCGGGTGGAGCGATCGAAGCCGCCGGTTCCCTGACCGTCGCGAACTCGACGTTCCGCGGCAACCAGGCCCTCGCCGGCGGCGCCGTCTCCGCCAGCGGGAACATCACCACGACGCGCTCGACGTTCACGGGGAACACCGCCCTCGGAGGTGGCGCAATCGCCGCCGACGGGACGGTCACGGCGATCAACTCGACGTTCTCGGCGAACCAGGCCATGGCCGGTGGCGCGATCGCAGCGAACGCACTGACCCTGACGTACTCCACCCTGAACGGGAACACCGCCAACGACGGCAGCGTCGCGTACACCAACACCACGATCACGCTGTTCGGATCGGTGCTGATCAGTCCGGGATCCACCGGCACCCTGTGCTTCGGGGGGCCGGTGTCGGCGGGGTACAACTTCGCGAACGACACCTCGTGCAACCTGACCGCCACCGGCGACTCCCAGAGCCCCACCAACGACGCGCTGCTGGGAGCCCTTGCCGACAACGGCGGCCCGACCCACACCCAGCTCCCCCAGACCGGGAGTCCCCTGATCGACGCGATCCCCGACGGTTCGTGTCAGACGTCCCCCCTCGCGACCGGCGTCAGCACCGACCAGCGGGGCTTCGACCGGCCGAACCCGGTCGGTGGCGCGTGTGACATCGGTGCCGTCGAGGTGCCGCCGGCGTCCGGGCCGCCCGCCCCGACCGGCGTGGCCGCGACCACACCCGGAGCGGGCAGCCACGCGTCGACCGTGTCGTGGACCGCTCCGGCGTCGGGCGCGACCCCGACCGGCTATCAGGTTCGCTGCCTGCCCGACGGCACGCCCTTCGACACCGGTCCGAACCGGTGGGTGAAGTTCGTGGAAGCCGCGGCGTCACCGACCACCGTCGACGATCTCGTCGGCGGGATCGACTACCACTGCGCCGTCCGGGCCCGCTACGGAGAGCCCCTCGAGGCGAACGAAGGGCCGCTGTCCACCTGGTCGAACACGTTCCACACCCCCCTGACCGCGCCCGGCACCCCGACCCGGGTGTCGGCGACGACCCCGCCCCAACCGGACGGCCGTTCGACCCGGGTCACGTTCACCCCGGCCGCCGAACTCGCCGGGGTCCCCACCACCCGCTTCGACGCATCCTGCACCTCGAGCGACGGGGGCGCGACCCGCACCGCGACCACCACCAGCGTCGGAGCGTGGCCAACCGTCACCAACCTGACCCAGGGTCGGACCTACCGCTGCACGGTGACCGCCACCAACGCGATCGGTGCCAGCTCGGCGTCGCGACCGAGCGCCGCGATCGTCGTGCCCGCCGGACCCCCCACCGGCGTGATGGCGTCGAGCCCCGTCAAGGCCGGAGGCTCCTGGCGCACCACCGTGACCTTCACCCGCCCCGTCGGGGGACCCACGGCGAGCAACTTCCGGGCCGCGTGCGGCTCGAGCAATGGCGGCACCGCCCGCAGCGCAACGGGCTCCTCCACCACCATCGCCGTCGTCGGACTGAGCGCCGGCAAGACCTACCGCTGCACCGTGACCGCGAACTTCGACGGCCGGAACGGCCCGACCAGCGCACCGTCCAGCACCATCACCGTCCCCACCCGCTGACCTCCGCCTCTCGTCTGTTTGGGTGATTGTGGGGCCTCTGGCCCCCACAATCACCCAAACAACGGGGTGGACCGGGTCGGGCGGGGCGGGGTCAGGTGGGGCGGGGGAACGCGAAGACGTCGAGGTCGCGGCCCGGCTCGGCGGCGGTGCGGGCCCACGAGGTGTAGCGGCGCTGCGCGAACCACCAGCGGCCGTCGACCCGGCGGTGGACGTCGTGGTACACGCCGTAGGCGATCGTGAACCGGCCGTCGGCGACGGCGTGGCGCAGCTCGCACATGTAGAGGCGGGCGGTGGCGTGGTCGGGGTCGCCGTCGGGCGCCAGGGCGACCACGCTGGAGAGCACGACGAACTCGAAGAAGTCGAACTCCTCGAGCCGCTCACCGATGAACCGCCCCACGCCGTCGGGGCCGTCGACCCGGATCGTGGTCGTCCCGAGGTCGAGGTCGAGCACCAGGTCGGGCCGGAAGAGGTCGTCGAGCTCGGTCCAGGCCCGCCGGTTCACGACGTCGGCGTAGGCCTGCTGCAGGCCCCGGATCTCGGCCTCGTCGACCATGCGGGCGACGGCGGTGGGGTCGGGTGCGGTCATCGGAGGCTCCCGGGACGGTGGGCGGGTCGGTCGGCGGCGGGTCAGGCCGTACCGTAGGGGAATGGCACCGCACCTCGCCGGGACCCCCGGCCTGCCCACCCCGCCCCAGTGGCGGGGGGTCAGCCACCTGGCCCTGGTGACCCCCGACATGGACACCACGGTGCGGTTCTACGCGGGCGTGCTCGGGATGCGCCTGGTGGCCACCCTGATGGCCGGGCCCATGCGCCACTACTTCTTCGAGATCGCCCCCGGCAACACCGTCGCCTTCTTCGAGGTGGCCGGGGCCGAGACCTTCGACAAGGCCGCCGGCACCCCGCTCCCCGACCGGGCCGTGCAACTCGACCACATCGCCTTCAACGTCGCCGACGAGGCCGCCCTCGACCGCCTGCGCGCCCGCCTCGAGGCGGCCGGCAGCGAGGTGACCGAGACCGTCGACCACGGCATCCTGCGGTCGATCTACTTCACCGATCCCCACGGGATCGCGCTCGAGGCCACCTACTGGGTCGTCGACGGCACCGCCCACGACGACCCCGACGACCCCGTGCTGTTCGCCGACCCGGCGCCCGTCGCCGCCGTCGCCGAACTGCGGTCGGGCACGTTGGCGACGGTCCCCCGGACCCGCCTCGTCTGACCCGCGACACCCCGCACGGCACCGCACCCCTCTCCACCCGACCGACCCCCACCCGAACGGACTGCTCACCGATGGAACCCGTCGCCCACCTCCGCAACGTCGCGATCGTCGCCCACGTCGACCACGGCAAGACCACGCTCGTCGACGCCATGCTGCGCCAGACCGGCGTCTTCCGCGTCAACCAGGAGGTCGCCGACCGGGTCATGGACTCGATGGACCTCGAACGCGAGAAGGGCATCACGATCCTCGCCAAGAACGCCGCCGTGCGTTTCGGCGACACCAAGATCAACATCGTCGACACGCCCGGTCACGCCGACTTCGGCGGCGAGGTGGAGCGGGGCCTGACCATGGTCGACGGCGTGCTGCTGCTCGTCGACGCCAGCGAGGGGCCGTTGCCCCAGACCCGGTTCGTGCTGCGCAAGGCACTCGAGGCGCGTCTGCCCGTCGTGGTGGTCGTCAACAAGGTCGACCGGGCCGACGCCCGCATCGACGAGGTCGTCCACGAGGTCGAGGAGCTGTTCCTCGACCTCGACGCCGACGAGGACCAGATCGACTTCCCGATCGTCTTCTGCAACGCCCGGGCCGGTCGGGCCTCGCTCGACGCCGACGAGCCGTCGCTGCGCGAGGGCGGCGAGATGTCGGCCGACGGCCTGCGCCCGCTGTTCGAGGTGCTGATCGACCGCATCCCGGCGCCGCAGCACGACCCGGCCCACCCGCTGCAGGCGCTCGTGACCAACCTCGACGCCTCGCCCTACCTCGGCCGCCTGGCCCTCGTGCGGGTGCAGCACGGCACCCTCTCGCGCAACACGCCGATCGCCTGGTGCCGCACCGACGGGTCGGTCGAGACGGTGCGCCTCTCCGAGCTGTTCACCGCCGAGGGACTCGAGCGCACCTCCACCGACGTGCTCGGCCCCGGGGACATCGGCGTGATCGCCGGGCTCTCCGACGTCACCATCGGCGAGACCCTCACCGACGTCGCCGACCCCCGACCGCTCCCGGTCATGCACATCGACGACCCGAGCCTGTCGATGACCATCGGGATCAACACCTCGCCGCTCGCCGGCAAGGACGGCGACAAGATGACCGCCCGCCTGGTGAAGAACCGGCTCGACGCCGAGCTCGTCGGCAACGTTTCGCTCCGGGTGCTGCCGAGCGACCGACCCGACGCCTGGGAGGTCCAGGGCCGCGGCGAGCTGCAGTTGGCCGTGCTGGTCGAGACGATGCGGCGCGAGGGCTTCGAGCTGACCGTCGGCAAGCCGGTCGTCGTGACCCGCGAGGTCGACGGCAAGATCCACGAGCCGGTCGACCGGGTCGCCATCGACGTGCCCGAGGAGTTCCTCGGCACCGTCACCCAGCTGCTCGCCGTGCGCAAGGGCCAGATGCAGCAGGTCGTCAACCACGGCACCGGCTGGGCCCGCCTCGAGTTCCTGGTGCCCGCCCGCGGGCTGGTGGGCTTCCGCACCGAGTTCCTCACCGAGACCCGCGGCACCGGCCTGCTCCACCACGTCTTCGAGGGGTACGCCCCCTGGTTCGGCGAGCTGCGGACCCGGCGCAACGGGAGCATGGTCTCCGACCGCACCGGCGTGACCACCGGCTACACGCTCATGAACCTCCAGGAGCGCGGCGAGCTGTTCGTCGGGCCGGGCGTCGACACCTACGAGGGGATGGTCATCGGCGAGAACGCCCGCGCCGGCGACATGGACGTCAACCCCACCAAGGAGAAGAAGCTCACCAACCACCGCGCCGCGGCGGCCGAGGAGCTCGAGCGCCTGGCGGTGCCGCGCCAGATGTCGCTGGAGCACGCCCTCGAGTTCATCGCCGCCGACGAGTGCGTCGAGGTGACCCCGAAGAACGTGCGGATCCGCAAGGTCGTCCTCGACGGCTCGCAACGCGCCCGCGCCGCCAAGAACCGCGCCAACGCCCCCGCCCCGGCGTAACCATCGGGGGTGACACTCCGACCTCGTTGTTTGGACGTTTCGGGGGCCCCTGGCCCCCAGAAACGTCCAAACAACGAGGTCGGGCCGCCGGGGTCGGGTCGCCGAGGTCAGGGAGCCGGGGTGGGGGTGAGGTCGGCGTCGAGGTCGAGGCCGAAGTAGCGGGCCGGGTTC
>JAFMJM010000183.1 GCA_017853455.1 Acidimicrobiia bacterium
TCGACCGTCTCGACCGGGAGCACCGACCCCTCGGGGCTCTTGCGGGCGTCCTCGCTGTAGACGAGCACGGCGGCCGACTGGTGGCCGATGGCGCCGGTGAAGAACGACAGCAGCGTGGTGAGCAGCGTCGACTGGAACAGGATCAGGAAGACCAGCAGGCCGCTGGCGCCGGCCAGCAGGCCGAAGCGCAGGCGGGCGCGCGCGATCTCTCGGAGGGCCAGGCGCACGGCGGCGTCAACCCCCCGGTCCGGTCGTTGTTCGGGCGATTGTTGGGGCCAGAGGCCCCACAATCGCCCAAACAACGGGGTGGGGGGAGTCGGTCACGCGAAGGTCGGGGGAACGCGGTCGGCCCACGGGCGGGCCTGCTCGAGCTGGGCCGAGATCCGGAGCAGGACGTCCTCGCGGTACTGGTCGGCGACGAGCTGCACGCCGATCGGCAGACCGGCGTCGTTCCAGAACAGCGGCACCGAGACCGCCGGCTGGCCGGTGATGTTGAACGCTGCGGTGAATGCGCCGAACGGGACGCCGCGCCCGAGCGCCCGGTAGGGGTCGTCGGGGGTGGCGTGGACGTCGCCGAGGAGCGGCGGCGGCTCGGCGCACACCGGGGTCAGGAGGAGGTCGAACCCGGTCTGCCACCACCCGCACACCGCTCGGCTCCACGCCTGCGCGAACGTGATGGCGTCGAGGTACTGGGCGGCGGTGATCACCCGTCCCATCTCGTGCTGGAACCAGGTGAGGGCCTCGACGTCGTCGGGGGTGATGGGGCGCCCGGCGATCCGCTCGAGCTGCTCGATCTCGTGCGACACCGACGCGCTGAGGACGACGGAGAACGCCTCGAGCAGGCCCGACTGGTCGAAGGCCGCGGGCTTGGCGATTTCGACGGTGTGCCCGAGCGACTCGAGGAGACGGGCGGCGTCCTCGGCGGCGGCGACGCAGACCGGGTCGACCGCCGCGAGGTCGTTGGGCGCGGTGGTGCACAGTCCGATGCGGAGCCGTCCCGGGTCGGCTCCGACCTCGGCGGCGAACGGCCGGGCGGGCGGCGGCGCCGTGTACGGGTCGCCGGGCATGGGGCCGGCGATCACGTCGAGGACCGCCGCGCTGTCGCGGACCGAGCGGGTCACGGCGTGGCGGACGACCAGCCCGGACCAGGCCTCACCCTCCTCGGGGCCGAGCGAGACCCGGCCCCGCGACGGCTTGAGGCCGTAGAGCCCGCAGTGGGCGGCCGGGATCCGGATGGAGCCCCCGCCGTCGCCGGCGTGCCCCACGGGGACCATCCCGGTGGCCACCGCTGCCGCCGAGCCTCCGCTCGAGCCGCCGGCACTGTGGTCGAGCGACCACGGGTTGTGGGTCGGACCGTAGGCGTCGGGCTCGGTGGTCGGGAGCAGGCCGAACTCGGGGGTGTTGGTCTTGCCGATCACGACGACCCCGGCGGCTTGGAGCTTCTCGAAGAGGAAGTTGCTCTCCCCGACCCGGTGGCCGAGCTCCTTGAGCAACCGGTTGCCGAGGTGCACCGGCTCGCCGGCGAGGGAGCCGTCGAGGTCCTTGACCACGATCGGGACGCCGCGCAACGGCCCATCGGGGAGGTCGCCGGCCGCCTCGGCGCGGGCCTGCTCGAAGCGCTCGTGGATGACGGCGTTGATCGCCGGGTTCGTGCGCTCGACGCGCCCGATGGCGGCGTCGACGAGCTCGAGCGGCGTGGCCTCGCCGGTCCGGACGAGGTCGGCCTGGGCGGTGGCGTCGAGGTGGGCGAGGGCGTCGGTCATGGGGCCGACGCTAGCCCGGGGCCGACCGGGGACCGGGGGTGGCGTCGGTCAGAACAGGGCGATCGGGTTCACCGGCGAGCCGGTGCCCCGGGTGATGACCAGCGGCGCGATCGTCAGGTGGAACTCCCAGCGGCCGGCGTCGGCGCAGGCCCGGGCGAGGTCCTCGAGGTCGCAGTTGTCGACGATCGGCATGCCCATGTAGGGCAGCACCAGGTGGTGGACGTGCAGCGGGACGTGGTGTGGGGCCGGGTTGGGGATGCCCTGGTCGGCGATGGGGGCGTCCTGCATGTCCCAGGCCAGCAGGCTGGCTCCGGTCTCGTGCAGGAACTCGACGCACGACGCGTGCACGCCGGCCGGGAAGCCGAAGCCGCGGTCGGCGCCGGTGGTCTCGAAGTAGGGGTCGAATCCGCTGCGGATGATGACCGCGTCACCGGGTTGCGGGGTGATGCCGTGCCGCTCGGCGAAGTCGACGAGCTCCCAGCCGTGGACCGGCTCGCCCGGTACGACGGCGAAGGTGTCGCGCAGGCGCGGGATGTCGTAGAGCACGCCGCGGGTGGAGATGCCGTCACGCCAATAGTCGACCGTGCCGGTGTGGTCGGCGGGCATGTGCGAGTGCCCGAACGGCTTGTTGTTCCAGAACACGTCGCCCTCGAGGGTGCCGAGGTGGCAGAGCGCGTCGATGTGGGTCTGCGTGAACCCGTGGACGAAGCAGCCCACGTAGTCGAGCATCCCGCCCGAGCCCTCGACCGCCACGAAGTGGTGCGCCGGGTACGGATTGGACGGCCCGGCGTGGGTGTCGAGCGGGCGGCCCAGCGACACGCTGCGTCCGTCGCGGACGAGCGCCGCCGCGCTGCGGCGCACCTCGGGGGTGATGAGGTTGAGGGTGCCGAACTCGTCGTCGTCGCCCCACCGACCCCAGTTGCAGAAACGCTCGCGCCAGGCGGCGTACTCCTCGGCGGTCGGCGGCGTGCGGTCGGCCAGTCCCATCGGTCCCCCTGGTGCGGTCGTGACGTCGACCGGGATCGTAGGGCGATACGGTGCGTCCCGTGGTGGTCTACGACCCGTTCTCGCCCGAGGTCATGGCCGATCCGTACCCGATCTACCGCGAACTCCGCGCCGGTGACCGGGCCCACCCGCTGCCGCAGTACGACGCGGTGGCGCTCCCGCGCTTCGCCGACGTGTGGGAGGTGAGCCGCGACCGGGAGCGCTTCTCGATCGTCGAGGGTCCGGTCAGCCGGCGGGACGCGCTCCTCGTGCCCAACCCTGGCCCGCCGCCTCCGGGACCGACCGATCCGGTGCCGTCGTTCTCGATGACCGACCCGCCGGTGCACACGGCCCTCCGCGGGGCCCAGGCGCCCGCGTTCACCCCGGCGACGGTGCGGCGGTCGGAGGACGCGGTCCGCGCCCACGCCCGGTCGTTGCTCGACCGGCTCGTCCCCACCGGCGGATTCGACGTGGTGCGTGACTACGCGGCGCCGGTGGCCGCCCGCGCCACCTGCGCCACGCTGGGCCTGGCCGAGCTCGACGAGGAACGGGTGGTCGACCTCGTCAACACCGCCGCCCGGCGCGACGGCCTGCGGCCCGGGATGAGCGACACCGGTCGGGCCGCCATGGGGGAGCTGGCCGGAATGGTGGTGGGCTGCCTGGACGCCACCGGGAGCACCGACGCCCCGTTGCTCGCCGCGCTGGCGGCGGTCGAGGTCGCGGGCCGGCGCCTCTCGGTCGACGAGGTCGTCACCCAGGTCACCACGACGCTGGTGGGTGGCGTGGAGTCCCTGCCCAAGGTGGTGGGCGGTGGGGTGCGGGCGCTCGCGGCCGCCCCCGACCAGCGGCGGCTCCTCGTCGGGGAGCCCGATCGGGTTCCGGCCGCGTTCGAGGAGTGCCTGCGCCTGTTCGTGCCGCTGCAGTTCGGCACCCGGACCCTGGTCGTCGACGCCGACGTGGGCGGCGTGGCCCTCCGGGCCGGGCAGCGCGTGATCCTCCTCTACGCGTGTGCGAACCGCGACGACACCGAGTTCGCCGACGCCGAGCACTTCGACGTCACCCGCCGGATCACCCGCCACCTCGGCTTCGGGCACGGTCTGCACTTCTGCATCGGCGCGCACGCCGCCCGCCAGCAGGGTGTCGTGCTCCTCACGGAGCTGCTCGCCCGCATCCCCGAGTGGGACGTCGACGAGGCCGGGGTGGTGTCGCCGCCGTCGGAGTTCCAGCAGGGCTCGACCGCGGTCCCGATCCGGTTCATGCCGACCGGCTGAGCGGCCGACGGCCGGACGCGTCAGCCGTCGCGCAGCACCCGCCGCAGGATCTTGCCGCCGGCGCTGCGCGGGACCTCGGTGACGAGGACGAGCTCGCGGGGGAGCTGTGGGGCCCGGAGGCGGTCGCGCGCCCACGCTCGGAGGTCGTCGAGGGTGGGGGGCGCCGCCGGGTCGCGGGGGACGACGAACGCGACCACGCGCTCGCCCCACTCGAGGTCGGGTGCGCCGACCACGGCGACGTCGGCGACGTCGGGGTGGTCGGCGAGCACCTGCTCGACCGCGACCGGGCTCACGTTGACGCCGCCGGTGATCACGAGGTCGCGCAGGCGGTCGACGATCTGCAGCCGTCCGTCGGTGGAGAACGCGCCGACGTCGCCGGTGCGCAGCCAGCCGTCGGCGGTGAACGCCGCAGCACTCCGCTCGGGGTCGAGCCGGTAGCCGCGCATGACCATGGCGCCGTGCAGCTCGACCTCGTCGGCCGGTCCGAGGCGGGCGGTCGCCCCGGGGATGGCGACGCCGTCGGCCACGACCCCGCCCCAGGTCTCGCTCTGGCCGTAGGCGTCGACCACCCGCACGCCGGCCGCATCGGCCCGGGCGCGCAGGGCCGGGGGCAGGGGTGCGCCGCCGGTGACCACCGCGCGGAACCGGTCGACCGGGGCGCCGACGTCGAGGAGGCGGGCGAGCATGGTCGGCACGACCGACACCAGGGTCGCGCCGGCCCGGGCGGCGGCGGAGACCGCGTCGGGGTCGAAGCCGTCGTGGACGGTCACCGCCGCGCCGCTCACCGCGGCCCGGGCCAGGATCGCCAGGCCGGCGACGTGGTGGAGGGGCAGGCACACCAGCCAGCGGTCGGTGGGCTCGTGGCCGAGCACGGAGGCCCAGCCCCCGCCGACCGCCTGCGCCCCGGCGGTGGTGAGCTCGACGCCCTTGCCGACCCCGGTGGTGCCCGACGTGACGACCACCGCCGCGGTGCCCGCCGCGACGGGCACGCCACCCGGGTGGGGGCGCACGCCGTCGGGGTCGACGAGGTGGGTGGGGCGCAGGAGGTCGAGCAGCCCGGCCTGCACGGCGGCGGGCGCCGAGGGGTCGAGGACGGTCACCGCCACGCCGGCGTCCCAGGCGGCCCGCACCCGCTCGGCGGCGAAGGTCCGGGGGCCCACGACGGCCCAGAGGTCGGTGTCCGGGGTGCCCGCCACGACGGCTACCGTACCGTCCCTGGGAGTGATCACTCCCACGGTTCTCCGGCGGGTCGACCCCCGGC
>JAFMJM010000184.1 GCA_017853455.1 Acidimicrobiia bacterium
CCGGAGTTCACCCAGGTGTACGGGTGGTTGAACTTCCAGCGCTGCGCCGTCCACATCTGGTGCTGGCCCACGCCCGAGGCGACGATCGTGTCGTCGGGCGTGTTGTCGCGCAGCGTGTCGATGACGAACTGCGGCTTGAGCGGGCCGTCCTCGAGCTGCTCGAACACCAACGGGTAGCGCTCCTGCCACTCGCGCAGCTGGGCGTGCCACGGGCCGAGCGCCGGGAACGACCGCTTGGCCTTCTCCGAGCGCACGGCCTTGACCAGTTCCTCGATGACCACACGGCAGTCGCCCACGATCGGCACGTCGGCCCGCCGGACCTTCGACAGCTCGGCCGGGTCGATGTCGACGTGGATGATCTTGGCGTCGGGGGCGAAGCCGTCGAGCTTGCCCGTGACGCGGTCGTCGAAACGCGAGCCCAGGGCGATCAGCAGGTCGGACTTCTGCATGGCGGTGATCGCCGTGTAGTTGCCGTGCATGCCGGGCATGCCGAGGCAGCGCTCGTGGTCGTCGGGGAAGGCCCCCCGGGCCATCAGGGTGGTGACCACCGGAAAGTCGGTGGCCTTCACCAGCTCCATGAGGGCCTCGGCGGCGCGGGCCTTGAGGATGCCGCCACCCACGTAGAGCACCGGGCGCTCGGCCTCGGCCATGAGGCGTGCGGCGTCCTTGATCTGCTTCGCGTGACCCTTGGTGGTCGGCTTGTAGCCGGGCAGGTCGACGCCGTCGGGCCACTCCCAGTCCATCGTCTGGTTGGCGATGTCCTTGGGCACGTCGACGAGCACGGGGCCGGGTCGGCCGGTGGTCGCCACGTGGAACGCCTCGCGGATCGTTCGCGGGATGTCCTGGGCGTCGGTGATGAGCCAGTTGTGCTTGGTCACCGGCATGGTGATGCCGACGGTGTCGCACTCCTGGAAGGCGTCGGTGCCGATCACGGAGTAGGGGACCTGACCCGTGATCATCACGAGCGGGATCGAGTCCATGTAGGCGTCGCAGAGCGGCGTGACGACGTTGGTCGCCGCCGGGCCACTCGTGACCATGGCCACGCCCGGTCGGCCGGTGGCGTGGGCGTACCCCTCGGCCATGTGGCCGGCGCCCTGCTCGTGGCGGACGAGGATGTGGCGGATCGACGAGTCGATGAGCGGGTCGTAGACCGGGAGGATCGCTCCGCCCGGGAGGCCGAACATGACCTCGACCTGCTCCTGCTCGAGGCTCTTGATGAGGGCCTGGGCGCCGGTCAGCTTCATGGGGTGCTCCGAGATGATCGGTGGGATGGGGGACCCTGGATCGGCTCCGTATCGTCCCCGGGCTCGCTCTCCTCGTCCGGACGTACGAAGCCCCTCGCCAGGGCGAGGGGCGGAAACGCGCACGGACGCAATCGGGCGCCGTGCGCTACATAACGATTACGAGGAGGGTGCGGCGGGACATGGACTCCCATTGTGCCGTCCGGACGGCGAAATCGCAACTCTGCCCCCACCAGCCCCAGCGCCCCTGCGGCCGGGCGGTCGGGCGCACCGGCGGCCGGGCGGTGGCGGGGTCAGGTCTGGTGGAGCCCGCAGGAGAAGGTGGTGCGGCCCCCCACGGTGCGGCGCAGCATCGGGGCCCCGTCACGGGGGCACACCGCTCCCGGCTCCCGGGCGACCATGTGGTCGCCGGTGTGCGAGCCGCCCCGGCGCTGCAGGGTCCGCAGGGTGGTCCGAACGGCCCGGTGGAGGGTCGCCACCTCGGCGGGGTCGAGGGAGTCGGCCGGACGGGCGGGGTCGATCCCGGCCCGGAACAGCGCCTCGTCGGTGAGGAGGTTGCCCAGCCCGGCGATGCGGTGCTGGTCCATCAGCACCGCCTTGACCGGTGCCCGGCTCCCGGCCAGCACCCCGGCCAGGTAGGGCTTGGTGAGGTCGAAGGCGTCGGGGCCGAGGCGGTCCTCGTCGGGGTCGAGCTCGACCGCCCCGAACCGCCGGGGATCCCGCAGGAACAGGGTGCCGCCGTCGGCGAAGGTCAGGCCGAACCGCCGCCACTCGGGGGCGTCGCGGTTGGAGGCGTACAGCAGTGGGTCGCCGGCGGCGTCGCCGTCGACGAGCACCCGTCCGCTCATCCCGAGGTGCAGGGCGAGCACCGGTCCGCCGTCCGACGTGTCGACGAGGATCTGCTTGCCCCGCCGGCGGGCCTCGGTGAGGGTGCGGCCCTTGAGCGCCCGCTTGGCCGCCGCCGGGGTCAGGCCCCGCTTGAGGTACCAGGCGTCCGGGGTGAACACCGAGGCGACCGGCCGGTCGAGCGCCCGGGCCGCGATCAGCGCCCGGGCCTCCTCCGCCTCCAGCATCTCCGGCATCGCGGTCCTCCGGTCGACTCGGTCGACTCGGTCGACTCGGTCGACTCGGTCGACCACGTCGGCTTCGTTGTTTGGACGTTTCGGGGGCCCCTGGCCCCTCGAAACGTCCAAACAACGAGGTCGGGCGCGTCGACCCGGTCGACGAACTCAGAAGTTGGTGATGGCGCCGCGCTCGGCGCCCTGGGCGAGGCGCGCGTACTTGGCGAGGAAGCCACTCGTGTAGCGCGGCTCGAGCGGCTTCCACCCGGCCTTGCGGCGCTCGAGCTCGGCTTCGTCGACCATCAGGTCGATGGTGTGCGCCTCCGCGTCGATCACGATCCGGTCGCCGTCGCGGACGAACGCGATCGGGCCGCCGTCGACGGCCTCGGGGGCGACGTGGCCCACGCAGAATCCGTGCGTGCCGCCCGAGAACCGGCCGTCGGTGATCAACGCCGCGTCAGCGCCGCGGCCGGCACCCTTCATCGCACCGGTCACGGCGAGCATCTCGCGCATGCCCGGGCCGCCCTTCGGGCCCTCGTAGCGGATCACCACGATGTCGCCGGCGTTGATCTTCCCGGCCAGGATCGCCTCCATCGCCAGCGCCTCGCCGTCGAAGACGCGCGCGGTGCCGTCGAAGTGCGGGTGGTCGATGCCGGCCACCTTCACCACGGCGCCCTCGGGGGCCAGGCTGCCCCGCAGGACCGCGATGCCGCCCTGGGTGTTGATCGGGTCGGAGAGCGGGTGTACCACCTTGCCGTCGGGCGCGGGCGGGTCGAGCGCGGCGAGGTTCTCGGCGACGGTCTTGCCGGTGACCGTGAGGCAGTCACCGTGGATCAGCCCGCGCTCGAGGAGCTCGCGCATGACCACCGGCACGCCGCCGATGTCGTCGAGGTCGGTCATGTGGTACTTGCCGTGCGGCTTCATGTCGGCGATGTGGGGCACCCGGGCGCCGATCCGGTTGAAGTCGTCGAGCTCGAGCTCGACGCCCGCTTCGAACGCGATGGCGAGCAGGTGCAGCACCATGTTGGTGGAGCCGCCCACCGCCATGCCGACCGCGATGGCGTTCTCGAACGCCTCCTTGGTCAGGATCTGCCGCGGCCGCAGGTCGAGGTCGAGCAGGTTGATGACCGCCTGACCGCTCGCGTACGCGAGGTCGTCACGGCGCCGGTCGACCGCCGGGGCCGACGACGAACCGGGCAGCGACAGCCCGAGCGCCTCGGCGACCGACGCCATCGTGTTGGCGGTGAACATCCCGGCGCACGAACCCTCGGTCGGGCAGGCCCGCCTCTCGATCTCGCCGAGCTCGTTCTCGGTGAGGGTCCCGGCCGCGCACGCACCCACCGCCTCGAACACGCTCACGATGTCGAGCGCCTGGTCCTGGTAGTGCCCCGGCAGGATGCTGCCGCCGTAGAGGAAGACCGACGGCAGGTTGAGCCGGGCCGCCGCCATCATCATCCCGGGCAGGCTCTTGTCGCAGCCGGCGAAGGTGACCATGGCGTCGAGGCGCTCGGAGTGCATCACGCACTCGACCGAGTCGGCGATGATCTCGCGCGACACCAGCGAGCCGCGCATGCCCTCGTGCCCCATCGAGATGCCGTCGGAGACGGCGATGGTCACGAACTCGATCGGGAAGCCACCGGCGGCCCGGACCCCCTCCTTGGCCCGCTTGGCGAGCCGGTCGAGGGGCATGTTGCAGGGGGTCACCTCGTTCCACGAGGAGGCCACGCCGACCTGGGGCTTGTCCCAGTCGTCGTCGGTCATCCCGATGGCTCGGAGCATGGCCCGGGCGGGGGCCCGCTCCATCCCGTCGGTCACTTCACGGCTGCGGGGCTTGCGATCGGTCATGGCCCGAGCGTACCGGCGGGTCCGGAGCGTTCCCCGGGGCTCCACCCGGGCCCGCCCGGGGCCGATCCCGGCCACCCACCCACGGAGGAGCCACCTCGCCTACGATGCACGTCACCGCCGAACGGGGATGCAAAGCGGACGAATGGTGCCCGAGAACTCGACCACCCTGACCATGGCCTCCGGAGTAGCCGAACGCGGCCGCGTCATCGACCGGTCCTTCGCCCGCAACGGCACCCCGCCCCACGAGCGGCTGGCCTGGCTGGCCGACGGCATCGCCGCGGTGATGGCCGACCGGGGCTACTCCGAGCACGCCGCCCCCGGCCCCGAGATCCAGGTCGTCCTCCACTTCCTCGACGTCGACGACGCCAAGCCCTACCGACGCAAGAACGCTCCGACCTTCGTCGTCTCGACCGCCTACGTCCCCGAGGCGCCGACCGACCTGCTCCGCACCGGTTATCCGCTCCTCGTGCGCGGGCTGTCGAATCTCGCCGTGATGCTGAGCGAGACCCCGACCGGCCCCCGGTGCTCGTTCGTCACCCTCGAGCAGGGCACCTACACCGTCGACCACGCCGACGACGACCGGGCGTTCTTCGAAGCGGTGTTCGCCCGCATCGAGCCGCTGGCCACGTCCCGCCTCGTGATCGCCAACGAGTTCCTCCCCGACCTCCCCGAAGCCCTGTGGGGCGGCGACGACCAGACCGCCTCGATCGCCCGGGCCGGCGAGCACCTCGACGCCCTCGACCTGCTGCCGGCCGCCTTCCCGATCGAGGAGATCCTCTCGGAGCGCGACCTGCGCCACGTCAAGTTGCTCTACGGCATCGGTGGGTTGAGCTACGGCAACGTCAGCGCCCGCCGCCTGCCGCCCGCCGAGTGCGAGTGGGGCCCCGAGTTCTGGATGAGCGCCAGCGGCGTCGACAAGTCGAACCTCCGTGAGATCGGCCGCGACGTGCTGCTCGTCAAGGGCTACGAGCCGGCGCGCGACTCGATCATCCTGTCGATCCCGCCCGACGTGAAGCCCAACCGGGTCTCGGTCGACGCCATCGAGCACTGGATGATCTACCGCGAGCACCCCGAGGTGAACGCCATCCTCCACGTGCACGCCTGGATCGAGGGCACGCC
>JAFMJM010000185.1 GCA_017853455.1 Acidimicrobiia bacterium
GTTGAGCCGGTCGGGGCGGGCGAGCGTCAGGGTGGCGACGTGGCCCTCGACCGCATACCGGATGGTCTCGAACGACGGGATCTCGGTGCTCACGGGTCCTCCCGGGTCGGGGACGGTCACAGGCCTTCGACGAAGGCCACGGTCGCGGCGGCCGCGGTGGCCAGGTCGTCGGCGAGGCTACGGCCACTCGACTTGAGGGGCTTGAAGCCGTGGTCGGCGGTCTCGAGCCAGCACCACGACACCGGCGCCGGGATCTTCGTCGCCGATGCGGTCAGGCCCTCGACCGAAGCCAGCGAGTCGCGGGTGCCGCTCACGAACAGGGTCGGCACGGTGATCCGCGGGAAGTGCTCGTCGCGGATCTTCTCGGGCTTCCCGGCCGCGTGGAGCGGGTAGCCGAGCAGCGCCAGGCCGAGCACCGGCACCGGGTCGACCTCGGCGCTGACCACCATCGAGCAGTAGCGCCCGCCCATCGACCGTCCGCCGACCACGAGCCGCTCGGTCGGCAGTCCGGTGCGGGCCGCCAGCTCCGCGATCGCCGCCCGGGTGCCCTCGAACAGCACCGGCGGACGGTCGGGTCGGCCGCGCCCCTCGTCGCGGTAGGGGTAGTTGAACCGCAGCGACGGGATCCCGGCGTCGGCGAGCGCGTCGGTGACGACGGTCAGCGCGGGTGCGGTGCAGTCGGTCCCGGCGCCGTGGGCGAGGAGCACCGCCCGGTCGGCACCCCGGGTCGGCCCCTGGAAGGCGAAGGTGGTCACGACCGCACCGTACGCCCGAGGAAGTCGAGGGTGCGGGCGACGGCGTCGAGCACCGAGGCCGGCGACCGCCAGCCGTGCCCCTCGCCGGGGTACACGTGGGCCTCGACCGCGCCCCCCGCCCGGCGCACGGCGTCGACGAACGCCGCGGTCTGCGCCGCCGGCACGACCGGGTCGTCGGCGCCCTGCAGCACGAGCAGCGGCACGACGAACCGGTCGGCGTGCGCCACCGGGGAGCGGTCGCGGTAGCGCGCGGCGGCGCCGGGCAACGGACCGACGAGGTGGTCGAGCGCATGGGCCTCGAAGCGGTGGGTGGTCGCCGCCAGGGCGCGCAGATCGGTGACCGGGTACTGGGTGACGACGGCCCGCACGAGGTCGGGCGCCGCGAGCGCGACCAGGAGCGCCGTGAACCCGCCGGCGCTGCCACCGCCGACCGCGATGCGGCGCGGGTCGGCGGTGCCGTCGGCGATCCACGCCCGGATGCCCGCCACCACGTCGGCGACGTCGGTCTCGCCCCAGCCACCGGCGAGCGCCTGGGTGAAGGCGCGACCCCGACCGGTCGAGCCGCGCGGGTCGGGCCGGAGCACGGTCCAGCCCGCCGCGACCAGCGTCTGGACGCGCGGACCCCACTCGACGACGGCCTGGTCGGTCGGACCACCGTGCACGTCGACGAGCAGCGGCCGGGTCGGGTCGGCCGGGCCGTAGCGCAGACCGCGGATCTCGGTGCCGTCGTCGGCGCGCCAGGCCACGACGGACGGCTCCACCGGGTCGACGGCGTCGGCCGCGGTGGCGCCGGGCGCGCGGACGAGGACCGTGCGTCCGTCGCCGTCGGGGTCGAGCACGGTGACGGCGGGCACGGTGCGCGCCCCCGAGCGCACGCACAGGATGCCCTCGGGCCCCCAGTCGAGGTGGTGGTGCCACCCGCGGGAGCGCTCGTGCACGGCCCCGTCGGCGAGCCGGTCGGACCGGGCCACCACGAGCCGACCGAACCCGTCCTCGTCGCGGCACCAGGCCAGCCGGGTGCCGTCGGGCGACCAGGCGTACGAGCGTTGCCCCGGACCCCAGGTGGGCTGGGCGTGCTCGTGGTCGTCCGGCGACGCGATCCGACCACCCCCCGGGCCCGACCCGCCGACGCCCGTGACCTGCAGGGTCATCCACCCGTCGCGGTCCGACACGAAGGCCAGCCGCGCCGGACCGGCCGGCGCGAACCGGGGCTGGCCGACCGCCTCGGTCGGCCCACCGGCCACGACCGTCCGCTCGGATCCGTCCGGCCGGGCCACCACGATGCGCGAGCCGTCCCAGGGCATCGCCGGGGCGTCCCACTCGTGCCAGGCGAGCCACGCGCCGTCGGGCGACCAGACCGGGTCGAAGGCCCAGTCGGCTCCCCCCGACACCAGCCGCGCCGGTCCGCCGCCGTCGAACGGGGCGACCGCGATCCCGCAGGCGTCGGCGGTCTCGTCGACGAAGGCCACCCGGTCACCGTGCACCGCCGGGGCGATGGCGCGACCCCGCCCGGCGAGGGCCGACCGCTCGGCGCCCGTCGGGTCGAGGCACCGCAGCACGCCCTCGGCGTCGGCGACCACCGCCCCGTCGTCGGCCGGGCACCAGGCGCCGCCCCGGGTGGTGGCCACGGGCGGCCCGCCGGCCGTGAGGGGCCCGGCGGCGCCGACCAGGTCGGCCCGGCCGCCGGCGGCGGCCACCCAGGCCGGGCCGGACGCCGTCCAGCGGGGGTCGGCCACGGTCCCGAGCCCGGCCAGGACCGCACCCCAGGCCCGCACCGGCCCGGGGAGTTCCCGGAGGGCCGGGAGGTCGGCCGGAGCGGTCGGAGCGGCGGGGTCGCGGGGTTCGGGGGCCACCGGCCGAGGCTAGGTCCGCCGTCCCGGCCCCGGCCGACCGCGGGCGGAGCGGCCCCGGCAGGCCCCGGAGGAGCCCTCCGGCCCGGCGATTAGCCTGGAACGCCCATGTCTGTGCCCCCCGCCCCCATCTCCGGCCCCGTGCCGACCGCGCCCCCGGCCGACGACGCACCCCTGCGGATCGCCTGGCTGATCTACCGCGGCAACCCGCACTGCGGCGGCCAGGGCGTCTACACCCACTACCTCGCCAAGGAGGTGGCGGCCCTCGGCCACGACGTCACCGTCTTCGCCGGCCAGCCCTGGCCCGAGCTGCACGACCCGTCGCAGCTGGTCAAGGTGCCGGGGCTCGACCTCTACCGGTCGACGCACCCGTTCCGGGTGCCGTGGCCCCACGAGATCCGCGACACCGTCGACCTGCGCGAGTTCCTGCTGATGTGCGGCGCCGGGTTCCCCGAGCCGTACACCTTCTCCCTGCGGGTCCGGAAGCTCCTCCGGGGTCGGCGGGCCGACTTCGACCTCGTGCACGACAACCAGTGCCTGGGCAGTGGCCTCGTCCCGATGATGGAGGAGGACGGCTGGCCGGTCATGGCCACGCTGCACCACCCCATCACCGTCGACCGCGACCTCGACCTCCAGCACACCACCAGCCGCCTGCGCAAGCTCACCCTGCGCCGCTGGTACGGCTTCCTCGGCATGCAGATGGAGGTGGCCCGGCAGATCCCCCGGATCATCACCGTCTCCGAGTCGTCGAAGCGCGACATCTCCGCGCAGATGGGCGTGGCGGCCGACCGGCTCCACATCGTGCCCGTGGGCGTCGACCCGGCGATCTTCCGCCCGCTCCCCCACATCGCCCGCGTGCCCGGCCGGCTCATGACCACCGCCAGCGCCGACGTGCCGATGAAGGGGCTCGCCCCGCTGCTCGAGGCGCTGGCCAAGGTCCGGACCGAGCGTCCCGACGCCCACCTCGTCATCATCGGCCGCGCCAAGGAGCGCTCCAAGATCCCCGCCCTCATCGACCGGCTCGGCCTCACCGACGCCGTGCAGTTCGTGTCGGGGGTCACGACCGAGCGCATCGTCGAGCTCTACGCCGAGGCCGAGGTGGCCTGCGTGCCGTCGCTCTACGAGGGCTTCTCCCTCCCGGCGGTCGAGGCGATGGCCTGCGGCGTGCCGGTCGTCGCCACCACCGGCGGCGCGGTCCCCGAGGTCGTCGGCACCGACGGCGAGACCGGGCTGCTCGTCCCGCCCGGCGACCCGTCGGCACTGTCGGCCGGCATCCTGCGCGCGCTGGGCGACGCCGACCTCCGGGCGCGCATCGGCGCCGCGGGACGCGAGCGGGCGCTGTCGAAGTTCACCTGGCACCAGAGCGCCGTGGGCACCGTCGAGCAGTGGCGGATCATGCTCGAGGACCACTACCGCGCCGCCACCACCGGCACCACGAGCACCCGGAGCGCCTGATGCTGACCGTCGACTTCGACCGCCTCGGCCTGCGCGACGGCGACCGCATCCTCGACATGGGCTGCGGCGGCGGACGGCACGCCTACGAGGCCTGGCGCCGGGGCGCGACCGTCGTCGCCCTCGACCTCGACGAGCAGGAGCTCAAGGGGGTCGGCTACGTCGTCGGCACCATGGACGACGCCGGCGAGCTCCCCCACGGGCCGGTCGGCGGCCCGGTGCGCGGCAACGCCCTGCAGCTGCCGTTCGCCGACGGCACCTTCGACCGCATCGTGACCTCCGAGGTCCTCGAGCACGTCTGGGACGACCGGGGTGCCATCCGTGAGCTGGTCCGGGTGCTGCGCCCGGGTGGCCGCATGGCCGTGACCGTCCCGACCCGCTGGCCCGAGCGGGTGTCGTGGGGCCTCAACTGGCGGTACCACGACCAGCCCGGCGGGCACGTGCGCATCTACCGCCAGCACGAGCTCGAGGAGCGCCTCGAGGCGTCCGGCCTCTACCTGCGCGGCTCCCACCACGCCCACGCGCTGCACTCGCCCTACTGGTGGCTCAAGTGCGCCGTCGGGCTCGACCGGCCCGACCACCCGCTGGTGCGGCGCTACCACGACCTCCTCACGTACCAGATCGTCAAGGGCCCCCGCTGGCTGCACCGCACCGAGGCGGCCCTCAACCCGGTGCTCGGCAAGAGCCTCGTCGTCTACACCGAGAAGGTCGCCTGATGCCCCGCGTGCACGTGCCCGAGGTCCCCGGCGTGATGAGCGCCGCCGACGTGGCCGAGACCTGCGACGCCATCGCCGCGGTCCAGGAGCCCGACGGCAACATCCCCTGGTTCCCGGGCCACCACACCGACCCGTGGAACCTGGTCGAGGCGGCCATGGCCCTCGACGTGGGCGGGCACACCGCCGCCGCCGAGCGGGCCTACGAGTGGCTGCGCACGATGCAGCGACCCGACGGCCTGTGGCACGCCTACTCGGTGGGTCGCGAGATCTCCGACCCCACCCTCGACACCAACATCACCGGCTACATCGCCAACGGCGTGTGGCACCACTACCTCACCACCGGCGACACCGCGTTCCTCGAGGAGTTCTGGGCCGTGGTCGAGCCGGCCATCGACGCCGTGCTCGCCCACCAGACCGACTCCGGTGAGATCGCCTGGCGCGGCGACGACCCCGCCGACGGCGCGCTGCTCACCGGCTCGT
>JAFMJM010000186.1 GCA_017853455.1 Acidimicrobiia bacterium
CGCACCGCCACCTCGGTCTTGCCGAAGCCGACGTCGCCGCAGACCAGCCGGTCCATCGGGACGGGCTGCTCCATGTCGGCCTTGACCGCCTCGATGGCGGCCAGCTGGTCGGGGGTCTCCTGGTACGGGAACGCGGCCTCGACCTCGTGCTGCCACGGGGTGTCGGCGCCGAAGGCGTGCCCCGGTGTGGCGAGCCGCCGGCGGTACAGGACCACGAGCTCCTGGGCGATCTCGCGGGTGGCGGCCCGGACGCGCGCCTTGGCCTTCTCGAAGTCGGAGCCGCCCATCCGGTTGAGGGTGGGGGCATCGCCACCGGTGTACTTGCGCACGGTGTGCACCTGGTCGGTCGGCACGTAGAGCTTGTCGCCACCCTTGTAGGCGAGCAGCAGGTAGTCGCGTTCGGCGCCGCCGATGGCCCGGGTCACGAGCCCCTCGAACCGCGACACGCCGTGCACCTGGTGGACGACGTGGTCGCCCACCGCCAGGTCCTCGTAGAGGTCGACCGAACGCTGCGCCCCCCGGGGCCGGCGGTGCACCCGGCGCCGTCCGGTGAGGTCGGCCTCGCCGATCAGGGCGACCTTGGCGCCGCCCAGGACGACCCCGCGGTCGAGCGGCGCGACCACCACGCCGATCGCCCCCGGGGCGACGGTGTCGCGTTCGACGTCGACGCCGTCCTCGTGGAGCAGGTCGGCGAGGCGGCGGGCGCTCCCGACGCCGGCGGCGGCGAGGACGACGCGGTACCCGTCGGACCGCAGCTGCGCGAGCCGGTGCCCGATGGAGACGTCGGAGCCCACGACCGGGTCGAAGCCGGTGGCCGACAGCGCGGGGGTCGCCGGCGACTCCGGCGTGGTGAGCAGATGGGTGATCCCGGCCTCGGTCCGGGCGAGGAGCCGGTCGAGCGGCACCGAGAGCCGGGGCGCGCCCTCGGCGTCGGCCCCCCAGGTGGTGGCGAGCGTGGCGGCCAGCGCCGCCTCGTCGTCGATGAGCTCGGCGGCCCGGTCGCGGATCCGGGCGGGCTCGCAGAGGAGCAGCAGGGCGTCGGCGGGCAGGAGGTCGGCGAGGACGTGCTCCGAGGCGCACAGCCACGGGAGCCACGACTCCATGCCGTCGAAGGTCAGACCCTGGGCGAGGCGCTCCCACTGCTCGGCGCCCCACGGCTGGTCGGCGACCAGCGCCGCGGCCCGCCCGCGCACCTCGGGGGTGGGCAGGAGCTCGCGGGTCGGGAACAGCACCACCTCGTCGACGGGATCGGTGGCGCGCTGGTCGGCGACGGAGAACCCCGTGAGGCGGTCGACCTCGTCGCCCCACAGGTCGATGCGCACGGGGTGGTCACCGATCGACGGGTAGACGTCGACGATCGAGCCCCGTACGGCGATCTCGCCCCGGTGCTCGACCTGGTACTCGCGCCGGTAGCCGGCGGCGACGAGACGCTCGACCAGGGCGTCGCGGTCGCAGTGCTCGCCGCGCCGCACGACGACGGGCTCGACGTCCTCGACGTGGGGTCCGAGCCGTTGCACGAGCGCCCGGACCGGGGCCACGAGCACGTCGGGGGCGGCGCCGGTGCGCAGCCGCCACATGACCCGCAGGCGGTGACCCATCGTCTCGACCGACGGCGACACCCGCTCGAAGGGCAGGGTCTCCCAGGCCGGGAACTCCTCCACCGTCCCGGCCAGGAGGAACTGGGTGAGGTCGTGGGTGAGGCGCTCGGCCTCGGTGCGGGTGGGCACCACGACGACCACCGGTCGCCGGGTGGTGGCGCGCACCAGGGCGGCGACGAACAGGGCCCGGGCGGGCTCGGGGACGGCGACGACGGGATCGCGCGCGATGACCGCCCGCAGCGCCGGCTCCTCGGTGAGGAGGGGCAGCAGCGGTGCGAGGGGCGGCGCGGGTGCCGCGGCCGGCGCTCCGGACGGTGGCATCGGATCAGTTGAACCGGTTCATCGCCACCGCCACGCCGTCGGCGGCGATCACCTCGACCGCGTCGGCGGCGACGGCCAGCGCGACGTCGATGTCGGTGCGCTCCCGCTTGGAGAACCGGTTGAGCACGTGGTCGACACCCTGCTCCTTGGAGACCGGCTTGCCGACCCCGATGCGGACGCGCAGGAACGCGTCGGAGTGGAGGTGTGCCTTCACCGAGCGGAGACCGTTGTGCCCGGCGAGCCCACCGCCCTCCTTGACCTTGACGGTCGCGACCGGGAGGTCGAGCTCGTCGTGGACGATCACGACCTGCTCCACCGTGACGCCGTAGCGCCGGGCCAGGGCCTGCACGGCCGCGCCCGACTCGTTCATGTAGAGGGTCGGGACGGCCAACGCCACGCGTCGGTCCCCGATGCGCACCTCGTCGGCCAGGGCCCGCTCCTTGCCGCTGCGCAGCTTCGCGCCGTGGCGACGCGCCAGCTCCTCGACCACCTCGGCGCCCACGTTGTGGCGCGTGCGCGCGTACTCCGCACCCGGATTGCCGAGCCCGACGACCAGCAGGTCGGCGGGTGTGCCCGTGCGCGGCCGGTCGTCGCGCCGGCGCACCGGCTACTCCGCGGCGGCGTCGGCGCCCTCGGCGCCCTCACCCTCGCCGCCCTGGGCCGCCGCCAGACCGCGCGGGATGGCGATGGCCGCGAGCAGGGTGTCGGGGTCGAGCCCGCAGGTGACCCCCGCCGGGAGCGTGACCTCGCTCATGCGGAGCTGGTCGCCGAGGTCGAGGTGGGCGACGTCGACCTCGATGGAGGTCGGGATGGCGTTCGGCTTGGCCTCGACCGTGAGGGTGAAGATCTGCTGGTCGAGCAGCCCGCCGCGCTTGACGCCCTCGGGGTCACCGGAGAGGACCAGCGACACGTCGGCGGTGATGGCCAGGTCGGCGCTCACCCGCACGAAGTCGACGTGCACGAGGTCGCCGCGCACCGGGTGCCGCTGCACCTGGCGGACCAGGGTCAGCTCGTCGGCACCGTCGAGGCGCAACGTGATGAGCGTGTTGACGCCCTTCGACAGGATCAGCGACAGTTCGTGGGAGGGGACCGTCACGGCCGTGGCCTCGGTCCCGAGGCCGTAGACGACCGCCGGCAGCCGGCCGGCGCGGCGGTCACGCCCGGCCGGGCCCGAGCCACGGGTCGAGCGGGGTTCTGCGATCAAGACGACGTCGTCGGCCATGGGGCCACACCTTCCGGGCTGCGCGCTCTCCGACGGGTCCGGAGGGCGACGGAGGAGTCTACCCGGACCGCACGCCCGGACTCCGGGCCGGGCCCGGGACGGGCGGGTGGGCCGGTCAGAAGTTGTCGCCGGCGAAGATCTCGCTGACCGAGCCCTCGACGAACACCGCCGAGAGGGCCTCGGCCACCACCGGGGCGATGGAGACCACCCGCAGGCCGTCGAACTGCTTCTCGGGCGGGATCGGCAGGGTGTTGGAGACGACCACCTCCCGGATCGGGGCGGCCTTCAGGCGCTCCACGGCCGGGCCGGAGAGGACGCCGTGGGTGGCGGCGACCAGGACGTCGACGGCACCCCGCTCCCGCAGGAGCTCGGCGGCGCTGACGATGGTCCCGGCGGTGTCGATCATGTCGTCGACCAGCACGCACACCCGCCCGGCGACGTCGCCCACCACCTCGAGCGCCTCGACGGTGTTCTGGGTCCCCTTGGGGCGGCGCTTGTCGACGTAGGCCTGCTCGGCGTCGATGTTGGCCTCGGCGAGGTGGTTGCGGTACCGGCGGGCGAGCTTGCCGCCGCCGGCGTCGGGCGAGACGACCGTGACCTCACCGGTGACGTTCTCGGCGATGTGACGGGCGAGGAGCGGCACCGCCGTGAGGTGGTCGACCGGGAAGTCGAAGAAGCCCTGGATCTGGCCGGTGTGGAGGTCGACGGTCACGACCCGGTCGGCCCCGGCCACCGTGAGGAGGTCGGCCACGAGGCGGGCGGTGATCGGCTCGCGCCCCTCGGCCTTGCGGTCCTGGCGGGCGTAGGCGTAGAAGGGCACGACCGCGGTGATGCGCTTGGCCGACGCGCGCTTGGCGGCGTCGATCATGATGAGCTGCTCCATGATGCGGTCGTTGATGGGCTCGCAGTGGCTCTGCATGATGAACGCGTCGGCCCCGCGGATGCTCTCGCCGTAGCGGCAGTAGATCTCGCCGTTGGAGAACGTGCTGAGGGTGATCCCCCCGAGCTGCTCGCCGAGGCACGCGGCGATCTCCTCGGAGAGCTCGGTGTTGCCGCGTCCGGCCACGAGCAGCAGCCGCTTGGTCGAGACGTGCTCCATCGTGTGGTGCGCTCCCCTGCTCGCCCGGGCCCGTTCCCCCGGCCCCGTGTCCGACCGTTCTACCCGACGGAGCCGTCCGACCCGGCACCGTCGCCGTCGTCGGCGTCGTCGCGCGCCGCGACCCAGCCCTCGACCACCGTCGCGGGGACGCCCTTGGCGAGGGCGCCCGGCGGCACGTCGCGGGTGACCACCGCCCCGGCGGCCGAGTAGGCCCCCTCGCCGATGGTCACCGGGGCGACCAGCACCGAGTTCGACCCCGTGCGGGCGTTGGCGCCGATGGTCGTGCGGTGCTTGGCCCGGCCGTCGTAGTTGGCCGTGATCGTGCCCGCCCCGACGTTCGCGCCCGGGCCGACCTCGGCGTCGCCCACGTAGGAGAGGTGGGGCAGCTTGGCCCCCTCGCCCACGTCGGCGTTCTTCGTCTCGACGAAGCTGCCCACCCGGGCGTCGGCGCCGAGGCGGGTCCCCGGACGCAGGTGGGCGAACGGTCCGACGTGCACGCCGTCGCCGATCTCGGCGTCCCGGACCACGCTCTGCTCGACCACGGCGCCCGCCCCCACGGTCGCGTCGACGAGACGGCAGTCGGGGCCGATCTCGGCGCCCGGCCCGATGCGGGTCGCGCCCTGGAGGATCGTGCCCGGCCACAGCCGGACGTCCGGGGCGAGGGTGACGTCGACGTCGACGTAGGTGCGCTCGGGGTCGACCATCGTCACCCCCGACCGCATCCATTCGCGGTTGATCCGGCGGCGCAGCAGCGCCTCGGCGTCGGCGAGCTGGGCCCGGTCGTTGACCCCGAGCGTCTCGGTCGCGTCCGCCGCCGACACCGCGTGCACGGTGTGCCCCGTGCCGCGCAGCACGTCGACGACGTCGGTCAGGTAGTACTCGCCCTGGGCGTTCTGGGGCACCAGACGTCGGAGCGCCGGCGCCAGCAGCGACCGGCGGAAGCAGTAGATCGCCGGGTTGACCTCGGTGATCGCCCGCTCGTCGTCGGTGGCGTCGGTCTCCTC
>JAFMJM010000012.1 GCA_017853455.1 Acidimicrobiia bacterium
AGCACGAACGGGTCGGCCGGCACCGGGTCGTAGCCCCACAGGCCGATCTCGGCCGTGAGCTGGACCGCACTCCCGCGCTCCCGGGCCTGGGCCACCGCGAGCCACGCCGCCAGGTTGGCGACCCCGGCTCCGGCGAGCACGGCGTGCGCGTCGAGGTCGAGCACCCGGTCGGCCAGGTGTCGGGCTCCCCACGTGGCGGCGAGCTCCCAGCGGTTGGGCGGGGCGTCGAGGTCGGGCTCGAAGGTGGCCTCGTCGACCCGCCACGAGTCGGGATCCGCCTTGGCGGCCAGGAGGTCCCGGCGCTCGTCCCCCAGACGGCGCAGGTACTCGTCCTGGGAGTCGACCTCGAGCACCCAGTGCCGGATCCAGTCGTCGTAGTCGTCACCGCGACTGGCGGCCCGGGCCGCCACCCAGAAGTCGTAGTCCTCGCCGTAGCCGTCGACCGGCAGGTCCCCGGTGTAGAGGCCACCGGGATGGGCGCCCATCGGGGCCTCGCACACGGCCAGCACCACGTGGGCGGGGATCCGGACCAGATGGTTCCAGGGCGTCAGGTCGTCGACGATCCGCTCGACGGTCACGATGGCGCCCCGCCGCGCGGCCAGGGCTCCCCAGACCCCCTCGAGGAGCGGTGGGTGGACCGCGACGTTGCCCGCCCGGTCGGCGACCGGGGCGTGCAGGATCGCGACGTCGGGAACCAGCGGGGCGAGCAGACCGACCTCGCCGAACGGGGTGTCGACGCGCGCGTAGGCGTCGTTGCCCTCCATCGACGATCCGACGATCGAGCGGGTCGTGACCGCCGGCAGGCCGCGGGCGGCGGCCTCGAGTCGCTGCGAGAACGCCAGGAACGACCAGTGCTCGACCTCCACCGCGCCCGACTGGTAGGCCCGGGCGAAGTTGGGATTGGGCGTGAAGTTGGGGAACGTGTCGCCGCTGTAGCCGGTGACGACCTTGCGCACCAGGCCGCCCCGGAAGAACAGGGCACCGAGGCTCGACAGGCTCAGCATCACCAGGGTGAACCCGGGGTCGCGGTCCCACCACTGACGCACGACCTCGCGGGCCGCGGCACTCCAGCGGGTGTGCCCCACCGCCAGGTGGAGCACGTCTCCGGCCCGGACGTGGGTGGCGACGGCCTCGGCGAGCGGTTCGGGCACGGTGGACCTCCATCGGGCCCGGCCGGAGGCCGATCGCCCGGCGCGGACGGGTTCGGAGCGGGCCGACGTTACTCTGGACCCGATGGCGCGCCCCTCCCAACCCCCGCCGCGCGTCCCTCCGCGGTCCCGCCCCGGCCGGACCGACCGCCCGACCCCGCCGGGCCCCACGGCCGGGGGCACGTCGCCCCGCTCGGCCGCTGCTCCCCCGACCCGGAGTGCCGGTGGACCACCAGCCCGCGGGATGGGTCGACCCCCCGCGCGGTCGGGGCCCGCACGCCCGAGCCGGCCGGTCCGGTCCCGCTACCGCCAACGGCGTCTCCTCGCGCTCGCGCTCGTCCTGACCGTGGTGGCGGGTCTGGCCTACGGGGGCTACTGGCTCTCCGGGCACGTGTTCGGCGGCGGATCGACCACCGCGTCGTCGGCCGGCGGCGACGTCCCCGGCGCCATCGACCGCTCGATCGCGGCAGGCTTCGGCGCGATCGGAAACGGACTCGGGATGCGCAACCTCCACGACCAGTACCAGGTCCGTGACGACATCGATCGAGCCATCGACACGGTCCGCCAGGAGCGCACGACGCTCGACGCCGCGGTCGGCACCGTGACGGGGGCCCG
This sequence comes from Acidimicrobiia bacterium, assembly GCA_017853455.1. GTDB lineage: Bacteria > Actinomycetota > Acidimicrobiia > IMCC26256 > PALSA-555 > CAIUKV01. The sequence continues at coordinate 1,764 of JAFMJM010000012.1, forward strand.
CGCCGACGCCCTCAGCGCCGCCATCTTCGCCGAAGGCGCGCTCGAGGCGGCCCTGGGCCAGTGGCGCGACGTCATCTTCAACCTGCGCTTCGGCCAGATCGACCAGGCCCAGACCGCCGTCGCCGATTCGCTGGCGGCCCTGGGGAAGGCCCGTGACGCCTGGAACGCCGCCGGAGGATCGTCGTGAAGCTCGCCATCGTCACCCCCGTGCTGACGCGCCTCCCCCGCGCCCACGCGACCTGGGAGGACGAGGCCGACATCGCCGAGGTGGCTCGCATCGCGGTCACCGCCGACCGGCTCGGATTCCACCACCTGACCTGCAGCGAGCACGTCGCCATCCCCACCGACGTCGCCACGGTCCGGGGCGCCACATACTGGGATCCGCTCTCGGTCTTCGGCTACCTCGCGGCGGTCACCGAACGCATCCGGTTCACCACCTTCGTGCTGGTGCTCGGCTACCACCACCCGCTGGAGCTCGTGAAGCGGTACGGCACCCTCGACCGCGTGAGCGGTGGTCGGCTGATCCTCGGCGTGGGGGTCGGGTCGCTCCAGGAGGAGTTCGAGCTCATCGGCGCCGAGTTCTCGGGGCGCGGCGAGCGGGGCGACGACGCCGTCCGGGCCCTCAAGGCGTCGTTCGGACGCGCCGAGCCCGAGTACCACGGCACCCACTACGACTATTCGGGGTTCGTGGTCGACCCCGTCTCGGTCCAGGCCGACGTGCCGATCTGGATCGGTGGCCGCACGGCGCGGTCACTGCGCCGGGCGGTCGAGGTCGGTGACGGCTGGGCGCCGTTCGGCCTCACGCCCGGAGAGATGGCCGACCTGATCGATCGGGCTCGCGCCACCGAGGCCTGGGAGCGGCGCAGCACCCCGATCGAGCTGGCGTTGCAGACCGGCGCCCTCGACCCGGCCGGCGACCCCGACGCGACCCGCGAGCAATTGGCGACGTTCGCCGCGATGGACACCACCGTGCTCGAGGCCCGTTTTCGTCACCACTCGCTGGAGCACTACCTCGAGCAGCTCCACGCCCTCCGCGAGCTCGTCCCGGCCTGAGGCCGGGTCGGGCGTCAGCCCTGCTCGACCGACTTCGGCCGCCAGAACATCCCGAGGAACACCGCGGTGCCGCCGACGCCCACCACGAGGGCGATGGCGAGCGAGATCCACGGGTCGAACGGGAACGACCAGCCGATGGCGTGGTCGAGCGACCACTCGCCGGGGCCGATCATGGCGAACACCGTCGACAGGACGGCGATCGTCGCCACGTACTCGTAGCCCTGGCCCGGGTTGTTGATGAAGAAGCCGTTCTTGCGGTGCGCGGTCATCAGGGCCACCAGCACGATCGACGCCGTGGCCCCGTACGACAGCGGCGTCGCCAGGCCGAGCACGACGGTGGCACCGAAGAGCAGCTCGGTCATCGTGACGTTCATCGCCTGGAGCGGACCGTTCTTCAGGCCCAGGCTCTCGAACCACTGGGCCATCCCCGGGCCGCTGCGCACCGCCTGCACGTGCCGGACCCCGTGGGCGAACATCATCCCGCCCAGCCACAGGCGGGCGACGAGGACGGCGAGGTTGAATGCGTCCGGATGGGTCCAGAGTTCCGACACGTCCGTTTCCTCCTGCTGCGATCCGCCGCCCCGGCCGGAACGGCTCCGGCAGGCTATCCCGCTGGTTAGGCTGCGCCCGACATCCCCCGTTCGCCGCCGGAGGCCACCATGACCCGTGCCGAGGACCTCATCCTGATCAGCGTCGACGACCACATCGTCGAGCCGCCGACCCTCTTCGACAACGCCTCGCCCCGGCTCCGGGAGCTGGCACCGAAGTTCGTCCACAAGGACGACGGCACCGACGTGTGGCGCTACGAGGACGCCGAGATGCCCAACGTCGGCCTCAACGCGGTGGCCGGCAAGAAGCCCGAGGAGTACGGCATCGAGCCGACCGCCCTCGCCGACATCCGCCGGGGCTGCTGGGACGTCTCCGAGCGGGTCATGGACATGAACCGCAACGGCGTCCTCGCCTCGATGAACTTCCCGTCGTTCGTCGGGTTCTGCGGGCAGCTGTTCTCCCGGTCCAAGGACCTGTCGGTCGGGCTCGACCTGCTGCGGGCCTACAACGACTGGCACATCGACGAGTGGTGCGGCTCGCACCCGGGCCGGTTCATCCCGCTGTCGGTGCCCGCGATCTGGGACCCCCAGCTCGCCGCCGACGAGGTGCGCCGGGTGGCCAAGAAGGGCTGCCACGCCGTGACCTTCTCGGAGAACCCGGCGAAGCTCGGCTGGCCGGCGATCTGGGACGAGGCCTGGGACCCGTTCTTCCGGGCGTGCGAGGAGGAGGGCACGGTCATCTGCCTCCACATCGGCTCGTCGTCGACGGTGCTGGCCCTCGAGCCCGGCGCGCCGATCGACATCATGATCACGCTGACCCCGCTCAACACGATGCACGCCGCCACCGACCTCGTGTGGTCGCCGGTGCTGCGGAAGTACCCCAACCTGAAGTTCGCGCTCTCCGAGGGCGGCACCGGGTGGATCCCGTACTGGATGGAGCGGATCGACTACACGTACCAGCAGCACCACTTCTGGACCGGACAGGACTTCGGCGACAAGCTCCCGAGCGACGTGGCGCGCGAGCACTTCTCGTTCTGCTTCATCTCCGACCGCAACGGCATCGAGGACCGGTACAAGATCGGCGTCGACTCGATCACGTGGGAGTGCGACTACCCGCACTCCGACTCGACGTGGCCGAACTCGCCCGAGTCGCTCGAGAAGCAGTTCGACGGCGTGCCCGCCGACGAGGTCGAGAAGATGTCCTGGGCCAACGCCGCCCGGATCTACAACTTCGACCCCTTCGCCCACCGGGCCAAGGAGGACTGCACCGTGGCCGCCCTGCGGAGCCTGGTGACCGACTGATTCCGTCGTCGACCGGGGCCAATCCCGGTCGGCCCCGACGTCACACCGAGCGGCCGGCCTCCGTGCCGGTCGCTCGTGGTTCGTGGCGCAGGGAGGGCAGCAGCCCCACCATGGTCAGGCGGCGGACCGCCCGTTCGGCCTCGACGTCGATGACCAGTGCGTCACCGGGCTCGCGCCCCACGACGAAGGTCACCACGCAGTCCCCGCACGCAGCGGTTCCCTGTACCTGGCAGTCGTCACAGTCGATTCGCATGTCCCCCAGCCTGACGGCGGGGTGTGACACTCATCCGGCCGGGGTGCCCGATCCGGCGTCGACGGCCTCGATCCGGTCGCCCGACGCCCCGCACCAGCGGCACTCCACTGCCTCGACGGTCTCCTCGAGGACCGTCTCCTCCTCGACCACCAGGTCGCCCCCCACCGAGTAGTGGTGGAACGCCCGGGTCCGCCGGGTGGCGACGACGTCGAAGCGGGTGAGGTTGCCGCACCCGGTGCAGCGGTAGCGCTCGGCCATGGCCCGGAGCATAGGTGCCCGATCCACCACCCCGAACGGGTGTTCGCCTAGGCTGGCCCGATGCCCGAGTGGTTCCCCGACCTCGAGCGGCCCGGCCAGCGGACCTTCGACGACCTCGGCACCCCCCTGCACGCCGTGACCTTCGTCGTCGTCGACCTCGAGACGACCGGCGGCTCCCCCGCCACCAGCGCCATCACCGAGATCGGGGCGGTCAAGGTGCGCGGCGGTGAATGCCTCGGCACCTTCCAGACCCTGGTCAACCCGGGGATGCCGATCCCCCCGACGATCACCGTCCTCACCGGCATCACCGAGGCGATGGTCCTGCCCGCCCCTCCGGTCGCCGAGGTGCTGCCGGCGTTCCTCGAGTTCCTCGGCCCCGCCACCCCCGACCGCGTCCTCGTCGGGCACAACCTGCGCTTCGACACCGGCTTCCTCGACGCCGCGTTGGTCGCACACGACCGCCCCCGGCTCGCGCACGCCCGGGTCGACACCGTGGCCCTCGCCCGCCGCCTGATCCGCGACGAGGTCCCCAATCTCAAGCTGGGCACCCTCGCCCGGCACGTCCGCGCCACGGTGTCGCCCACCCACCGGGCCCTCGACGACGCCCACGCCACCGTCGACCTCCTGCACGCCCTCCTCGAGCGGGCGGCGTCGCTCGGCGTGCTCGGGCTCGACGACCTCCTCGCCCTGCCGACCATCCGAGCCCATCCGTCGTCGGGCAAGCTCTCCCTCACCCGGCACCTCCCGCGCACCCCGGGCGTCTACCTGTTCCGGAACCGCCACGGCGAGGTCCTGTACGTCGGCAAGGCCACCAACGTGCGCACCCGGGTCCGGAGCTACTTCGGCGGCGACGACCGTCGGAAGGTGCCTCAGCTCCTCAAGGAGACCGAGGCCATCGACGTGATTCCGTGTGCCCACCCCCTCGAGGCCGCCGTCCGCGAGATCCGGCTGATCCACGCCCACGACCCGCGCTTCAACCGGCAGGCGAAGGCGTGGCGTTCGTACGCCTACCTCAAGCTCACGCTCGCCGAGCGGTTCCCGCGGCTCGCCGTGGTGCGCGACGCCCGCGACGACACCGCGTTGCACCTCGGACCGTTCCGCACGTCGGGCGCCGCCCACCGGGTGCGCGAGGCGATCGAGAGTGCGCTGCCGATCCGGCGCTGCACGCGTCGGGTGGGCCGGACCGCCACGGTGGGTGGCGATCCGTGCCTGCCGTCGGTGCTGGGCACCGCGGCCTGTCCGTGCAGCGGGGCGTGCCCCGAGCCCGACTACGAGGCGATCGTCGCTGCGGTCCGCCGCGGGCTGACCACGGAGCCCCGGGTCCTGCTCGACCCGCTCGAGGAGCGGATGCACGCCCTCGCCGCCGCTGAACGGTTCGAGGAGGCGGCAGCCACCCGCGACCGCCTGGCCGGTCTGGCCCGGGCCCTCGAGCGCCAGCGCCTGGTTCGGGCCGTGCGTGCGGCCGGCCGGGTCGTCCTCCACGACGAATGGGGCACGGTCGAGCTCGACGGCGGTCGGCTCGTCGACACCACCCTGCCCGAGGTCCGACCCCTCCCGCCCGACGCCGACCGGCCCGTCGGGCGGGACGAGATCGACGAACTCCTGGTCGTGGCCCGGTGGCTGCTCGGAACGCCCCGTGGTGCCCGCCACCTCCTCGAGGTCGACGGGACCCTCGCCTCGGTGCTGCCGCCCCTGCCCCGCTACGTGGCGGCGCCGTCACCGGCGGCGGCGTTGCGCTGAGCGGTCGTCCGGCATCCGGTCGGGGTCAGGCTCCGGCGCTGCGCAGGTCGCGACGACGGCGGAGTGCGCCACCCGTCTCCACGATCACCTGTACGAGGATCGCCGTGACCAGCGCCCAGAGGAGCACGACGACGGCGAGCGGCACGTACCGGCCCACGTCGGAGCCCACGACGATGTCGAGGAGCTTCTGGCTCGACAGGTAGCCCAGCTTGCGGGCCGGGATGCCCACCAACGCCAGGCCGAGCGGGACCGACACGACCCAGGCCACGAGGCGGAGCCACCAGGGTGCCCCGCGGGTCCGTCCGCCCGCGACGGGAGCCGCAGCCGGACTCCGATCCGATCGACCGCGACCACGACCGCCCGACGAACCACGGCCGCCCCGATCGGCGGACGACGGAGCCTCCTCGACGGCGACCACGGCAGCACCGGCGGGCGCAACCGGAGCCGCCGACGGAGCCTGCCGTCGGCGCGGCGGCGCGGACGGTGGGTTCTGCGCGGGCGGAGTGGCTGGAGCGGGCGGCACGCCTCCACCGGGAACGACCGAGCCACCGGCACCAGCTCCGCGTCGCGGCGGCGGTGCGGCACCACCCGACGACACGGGCGGCCCACTCATGCGGCGTCCCCTGCGGCGGACCGGCTCACCGTGCGCCAGTGGTCGAGCACCGAAGCGGCCCGCCCGTCGGCGAGCACGGCCAGGGCCTCCTCGACCCCGGCGGCGAGATCGTCGGCCCGACCGGCCACCACGAGCGCAGCCGCGGCGTTGAGCGCCACGATGTCGCGCACCGGGCCCGGCTCACCGGCGACGACCCGCTCGACGACGGCGGCGTTGGTGGCGGCATCCCCGCCGACCAGCGCCGCCGGGTCGGGGGCGACGAAGCCCAACGACGCCGGGTGGACGTCGAAGACCCGGACTTCACCGTGGCGCAGTTCGTGGACGGTCGACGGCGCAACGGTGCTGAGCTCGTCGAGCCCGTCATGGGCGTGGAAGACCAGCACGTGGGTGCGACCCAGATCGGCCAACGCACCGATGTAGCGCTCCGCCATCGCCGGGTCGGACACGCCGATGGCCTGGCGCCCGACCCCCGCCGGATTGGCGAGCGGGCCGAGGAAGTTGAAGGTGGTCGGCACGCCCAGCTCGCGGCGCACGGAGGCGGCGTGACGCCACGCCGGATGGAAGCGGGGCGCCAGGCAGAAGCCGATCCCGGCCTCGTCGATGCAGCGCGCCACCCCGGCGGGACCGAGATCGATCACGATGCCGAGCGCCTCGAGCACGTCGGCCGACCCGCACTGCGACGACGCTGCACGGTTGCCGTGCTTGGCGACCCGCACACCGGCGCCGGCGGCGACCAGGGCGGCCATGGTCGAGACGTTGACCGTGCCTGAGCGGTCACCGCCCGTACCGCAGGTGTCGACGAGGTCGGCGGCGTCGGCGACCTCGACGGTCTCGGCGAACTCGAGCACGGTACGCACCAGCGCGGCCAGCTCGGTCGGGGTCTCCCCCTTGGCCCGCAGCGCCACCGCGAAGGCGGCGATCTGGGCGTCGGTGGCGTCACCGGCCAGGATCGTCCGGATGGCACCGGCGGCGGCGAGCCCGTCGAGGTCCTCACCCCGCACGAGGGCCGCGAGCGCCCCGGAGAACGCCCCGTCCCCACTCATCGACCCCGGCCCCGGCTCTCCATGAACGGCCGAGTCTACGGGAACCTCCGGGTCCGCCCGCAGGCGACCGGGTCAGGCGCTACGGCGCATCCGCCGGATCAGCCGCCGCCGCTCGATGGCGGTCATCCCACCCCAGACGCCGTCCTTCTCGCGGGCGGCGAGGGCGTGGTCGAGACAGGCGTCCTTGACCGGGCAGAGGGCGCAGATCGCCTTGGCCTCGTCGCCCGGGTCGGCCTCGGCCGGGTGGAACACGATGGGGTCCACGCCCCGACAGCGGGCCCGGAGGCGCCAGTCGAGGTCCTCGCCGATGGGGGTGGCCTTCGGGGCGGGAGCCACGACGGCGGTGAGGGTCTCGCCGGCTTCGGGGGTCTCTCGCATGAAGAACACTGACACCGCCTCGTGGGATGGGCGAAGGACGACGACCGTCCGGTGACTTGCAGCGGGGAGAACCGGACCCGGCACCGGACTATTCCGCCGCCCGCACCCCGGGCGGGTCCGGTCGTGACCCCCACCACCGCTCCGGATGAGGCACGATGAGGGGCGTGACCACGGAACCCACGTCGACCGTCGCTCCGCCGGGACTCCCGGCCCGGCCGCGGATCAGTCCGGGTGCGGCGGCGTCGGGTGCGATCGTCGCCTTCGTGGCGGTGGTGCTGGTCGCCACCGCCCGCTCGGTCCTGGCCCACGCCTTCCCGACGTTCGACGATTCGGCGTGGTTGGCCGTCCTGTACCTCGTCGTCGTCGGCGCATACGTCGCCGCCGGGTGGGTCGCCGTCCGCCGCTCGCCGGCGGTCGCCCCGGTGGTGGTCGGCCCGGTCGCGACCGTGGCTGCGGTCGTCGCCTGGATCCCGGTCCGGGTGCTGATCTGGGTCGCCCGCGACGAACACCGCAGCCTCCTCGGCGGACACGACCCGGCCCTGCCGATCGGCCCGGTCGTCGTGAACCTGATCGTCGCCGCCGCGGCCGGCGCCCTCGGAGCGTGGTGGGCGGTGCAGGCCGCATCCCGTGCCGGCGCAGCAGCGCACGACCCCGTCGCCTGAGTCACCCGTCGACGGTCGGGCCGCGCCCGGTCGACGGCCGGATCAGATCAGGACCGTGCCACCCCGGCGGACGACGTCCGCGAGCACGTCGGACATCACCTCGGCGAGCTCCTCGGGAGTACCCGGCAGGTCGAGGTAGTCGGCTTCGTCGTCGGCGTAGACCAGGCGGACCCCACTGCGGCCGGTGAACGACCGGTACCGCGTGCGCCCGAGCCGTCGGTGCTCGCGCTTCATCCCGGCCTTGCGGGTCTGGCCCATCTCGACCGAGACGATCTCGGCGATCTCCACGTCGGCCACGACCTTGGTCCGGAAGCCCGAACGCTGGACGATCCGCAGGACGCCGTCGCGGACCTCGAAGGTGTGGTCGTCGATGGTGGTGTGCACCGAACCTGCCCTTCGGTCACCCGGACTCCCCGGGGCGTGCCCATTCTGCCGCAGATCAGACGATGACCACTCCACCGGCCCGACGAATCTCGTCGACGAGCGGTGCCAGCGAACGGAGGACCGTCTCGGGACGACCCAGGACCACGAAGTACCGGCGGTGACCGTCACGGAAGCGGAACACCAGGCCCGTCTGACTCCGGGCGTTGGTGTACCGGGGCTTGCGGAACGGCAGGCGCCGGACCTCGCCGTCGGTGGGGCGGGTCCGGGCGGCCTCGATCGACTCGACCTCCGACAGGGCGACGTCGAGCACGACCTGCTTGCGCAGTCGGGACTCCCGCTCCTCGATGACCATCCGTCCGGCGGTCACCCGGAACGTCAGATCCCCGATCTCTTGCCTGAACATGAACTCTCCGACGTCCTGAACCGGGTGGCGATCTTACGGGGAACCGGGCCCAGAGCCGATGATCCGCGGGCCGCGGGCTCCGGGTCCGGAGGCTCCGGCAACCCGGCGAAGGCGCCGTTGGTAACCTCACCGGCGGCCGCCGGGGCCCCACTGCGGGGTCGGCGACGTGCGGGGATCGGATGGAACGGCTCTTCCTCATCGGTGCCAACAAGGCGGGCACGACCGCCGTGCACCACTTCCTGGCCGCTCACCCCCAGATCTTCATGACGGTCAACAAGGAGCCGTCCTACTACTCGTGGGACCCGGCTGCCGGGCGAGCGCCCGGCCCCTCCTTCGTCACCGATGCGGCTGCCTACGAGGAGCTGTTCGCCCTCGCCCGTGACGCCAGGGTGGCCGGGGAGTCGTCCACGGCGTATCTGCCCAACCGGACGGCCCGCGAGCGCATCCACACCGAGCATCCGACGGCCAGGATCCTGATGATCCTCCGCGACCCGTCCGAACGGGCCCACTCGGCCCACTCGATGATGGTCCAACGGGGTGCGGAGCCGATGGTCGACTTCGCCGATGCGGTCGAACGCGAGTTGGGGGGCGACCGCACCTTCGACTACCTGCGGCTCGGTCGGTACGCCGACGACGTCGCGGCCTGGAGGGAGTCCTTCCCCGGGGCCCGGATCACCTTCTACCAGGACCTCGCGGCCGATCCGCGGGCGTTCGTCGCCGGCATCCACGAGTGGCTCGGGGTCGACCCGTTCGACGGCGCCGACGTCGGGCACCGTCACAACGTCTCGGTCATCGCCGATCGGTCCCGGGCCTACCGGATCCTCGGATCACCACGAGCCCGGGCCGTGGCCCGACGTCTCGTTCCGAGTGGGGCGCGACGCCGGGCACGCCACCGCCTCGAGCAACGCGCCCGGGCCACACCGCTCGACGCAGAGACCCGCCGCGTCCTGGTCGAGTACTACGAGTCCGACGTCCGCGCCCTCGAGGACCTCACCGGTCGCGACCTGACCGCCTGGCGGACCGTCTGATCGAATCGATCGGCTGCACCGGACGGGTCAGCCGGTGAACGTCGGCTCGGGCTCCGGTGCGGGTCCGGGACCCGGCGGGGTCGGGTCGGGCTGGACCTCGAACGCCCCCATGTCGGACCGGCCGCCGTATGCCCGCACGTACGGCACACCCCGCTGGTCGGAAGTGTCACCGGGGAACGGTGGGAACGACGTCGGCCCGGCGTCGATCGCCGGCGACCCGGCGCGAAGCGCCCGGGTCTGGGTCGGACCGCCGTTGTCGGACAACGGATCGAGCTGCGGGTCCACCCCCGTCAGGTCGGAGGCGTCGGGCGTGAACCCCACCACGGACCCCTGGAAGAGGTTGTCGTGCTCGACCACGACACCGGCTGCGGCCGAGATCTCGTCGGTACCGGCGGTCCCGGCCGTGTTGCCGGCGAAGATCGAGCCGACCATGGTCAACGCGAGTGCAGGATCCGCTTGGAACAGTCCGCCACCGGCACCTCCGGCGGCGTTGTCGGCGACGGTGGAGAACACCGTGGAGAAGGTGGCGGAGTACATGTGCAGGTGGAAGGCCCCGCCGTCGCCGGTGGCGGTGTTTCCGGTGATCGTGCAGTTGACGATCCGGACGTCGTGGGCCTGGTCGTACGTGGTGATCACACCACCGTCCCGACCGGCCGAGTTCCCCTCGAACGTCGAGCTCGAGATCGTGACCGGGCCGGTGTCGTAGATGTAGAGCGCCCCCGCGTTGAACGGGGTGTCGTTCCGGGCGAACGTCGAGTCGGAGATCGTCAACGTCTCGGAGTACATCACCATGGCCGCCCCGGCGGAGCCGGCGACCGTGTTGTCGGCGAACACCACCCCGTCGAGGACGACGTCACCGAGCGCCTTGATGAAGGCGGCACCGCCGTTGCAGTCGGGCGTGCAGCCCCGGTCGGCGTGCTGGAGGGTCACGCCCGACAGCGAGAAGTCGGCCGGGCTGTCGACGTGCAGGATCCGGGTGCCGTCACCCCCGTCGAGGACGAAGTCCGACGCCCCCGGGCCCACGATGACCAGCGAGTCGGCGGCGTTCGCACCCGTCACCTCGAGCGGTGACGCCACGGCGACCGCACCGGGACCCGAGCAGGTGACGGTGATCGTGATCGTGTCGGCACCGTCGTGGGCGTTGGCGCCGGCGACGGCTGCACGTAGCGAACCGACCCCACTGTCGGCGCAGGTCGTGACGGAGAACCCGTCGGCCGAGGCGATCCCGGCGGAGCCGACGACCACGGTGGCCGCACCCGAGGCCAGGACCGCCGCCGACCCGACCGCGGCGACCCGTCGGCGGTTCGCCGCCCGCCGTCGGGACCGATCGGGCAAGAACGACGCGTCCGGAGGAAGTGCGGGCATCACGAAACGGTACCGCGCCGGTTCGACGGCGAACGGATACCGGGCCGGTCGGTCGGCCACCCCGACCTCGTCGAGTGGACGTTTCGTGGGGCCGGAGGCCCCCGAAACGTCCGGACGACGGGACCGGGTCAGCCGGTGAAGGTCGGTTCGGGCTCGGGCTCGGGAGTGGGTCCGGGACCCGGCGGGGTCGGTTCGGGCTGGACCTCGAACGCCCCGATGTCGGCCCGGCCTCCGTAGACCCGCAGGTACGGCGCTCCCCGCTGGTCGGCGGTGTCGCCGGTGAACGGCGGATACGACGTCGGACCGGCGTCGATCGCCGGCGACCCGGCACCGAGCGCCCGGGTCTGCGTCGGACCGCCGTTGTCGGCCAGCGGACCGAGCAGCGGATCGACCCCCGTCAGGTCGGAGGCGTCGGGCGTGAACCCGTCGACCGATCCCTCGAAGAGGTTGTCGTGCTCGGTGGGGGCGAGGGAGTCCACGTCGATCTCGTCGGTTCCGGTCGTGTACGCCGAGTTCCCGGAGAAGATGGACCCGATCACCGTCAGGGAGTCGGCCACACGGACCCGTAGCCCACCCCCGGCACCGGTGGTCGCGACGTTGTCGGCGAACGTGCAGAACTCGAGGGTCAGGACGGCGTCGTACAGGTCGGCGTAGAGACCTCCCCCGTCCGAACCGGAATTCCCGGAGAACGTGGAGTTGACGATCTCGACGTCAGAGGTGGTGGAGTAGATGAGGATTCCACCACCATCCCTGACGGCCGTGTTGTCGCTGAACGTCGAGCTCGAGATCGTGATGGGGCCGGAGTTCTGGACGTAGAACGCACCACCCCGATCGACAGAAGAGTTCGCGACGAACGTCGCGTTCGTGACCGTCACCGAGCCGGGGTCCAACAGGCTCACGCCGCCACCCTGGTACCCGACGTTGTCGTCGAACACCACACCGTCGACGACGATGTCCCCCGATCCCGAGCCCCGGAGAGCGCTGCCGAACGCGTGCTGCAGCGTGACCCCGGAGAGCGTGAAGTCGGTTCCGTTCCCCACGTAGAAGATCCGCTCGCTCCCGTTCCCGTCGAGGACGAAGGCATCGGCACCGGGCCCGACGATGGAGAGCCCGTCACCACCGGCGTAGTCGGTCGCGTCCAACACGGATCCGAGCACGACCGGGCCCGACGCCGTGCACGTCGCCGTGATGGTGATGACGTCGGGTCCGTCGTTGGTGTTGGCGTCGTCGATCGCCTGACGGAGCGAACCGACTCCGCTGTCGGCGCAGGTGGAGACCGTGTGCTCGGCCGCCGAGGCCACCCCGGCCGAACCGGTCACGACCGCAGCCGCCGCCGAGGCCAGCACGGCCGCCGACCCGACCGCCGCGACCCGCCGACGGGACGCCGACCGGCGCTGGGCCCGGTTGGGCGTGAACGAGTGCTCGCGAAGGTGTGCGTCCATCACGGGACGCTAGCACGATGGTTCGATACCGAAGGGGTTCCGTGCGACGCGCAGATCACCCGAACGCCGACGCGAAGGCCCCGATCGGCACCGCTTCTGGGTAGACCTCGGCCAGCGCTGCCTTCAGCACCGGGTCGTCGAGTCGGTCGAGGTCGAAGCGCACCGCAGCACCGCGCTCCACCAGGTCGGCGTCGAAGGTGCGGGCGACGTCGACCATGGAGAGGGTGTCGCCGGCCCGGGCCTCCAGCTCCTCCGCACTCGCCCACACGTCGGCCTTCCAGAGCACACTGACCCGGACGTCGTGCAGCGGCGCACGGAGCACCTCGGCGCCCCGGTCGGTGACCGCCCAGTCACCCGACCCGTCGCCGATCGGGGCGAACTCGGCGCGCGGTGTGACCCGCAGCGTGCCGCTCCCGAAGGGTCCGATCGGACCGACCTGGTGGAACATCGTGTGGTTGTCGCCCACCAGTGCGGTGTTCGCCATCGCGGTGTCGTGGTCGACGGGAGCGCGGTCCGGCCCGTCGGGCCAGTAGCGCAGGGCCCCGCCCTCGACGTCGTTCATCCACCAGATGGCGGTGACCTGGTGGACCTCGTGGTCGTGGAAGAGGCCAGACCAGAGCATCGCCCGGAGCACCCACATGGGCGTGTTGGTCCGGTCGCGCCCCAGGAATCGCGGATTGTCGGTGTGGGCGGGACCACCCTCGGTGATCGCCGTCATGACGTTGACGTAGACGCTCGTGGGGACCACCACCTCGGCCCCCGAGAACCGCTTCGCCGCCTCGACGTAGCCGGGGTGGTGCAGGAAGAGCTCCGAGCCCGGTGCGTGGAAGGTGTCGTGGACCCAGTCGTCCTGGAACCACAGGGGCCGGGTCGCCGCCCCCAGGTCGCTCTCGGGGCTGTACCAGCCGCCCAGGGGCGTGTTGGGCGCCTGCTCGACGAGCAGCCGCTCGACCGCGCCCAGGTCGTCGATCACGTCGTGCAGGAGGAGCGGCGGTGCCGCCGGCCGGATGCCCACGGGAACAGCATCGCACACGATTCGGTGAGTCGCCCGCCGGCGACCCCGGCACGCGCCGATCAGGCTCGCCGTCGCGGTCCCAGGGCTCTCCTGGACCCCGAGACCCGAGATCCAGCCGTGGGTGAGGGTTGGTGGTGAGTCGGCCTGTACGCCGGATTCTGTGCCGGACCGTGCGGTCCGGTGGCGGCCATCCCTCTCGGTCGACGGTCGCCCGTCGACTCCAGCGGTCCACCCGGGGGTGTCCGGCACCCGGAGGTGCCGATCGTGCGGGCCGCACTCCCCCTGTCTGACCTTGCTCCCGATGGGGTTTACCGAGCCACCCGGGTCACCCCGGGTGCTGGTGCGCTCTTACCGCACCGTTTCACCCTTGCCTGTGCGAGTCGCCTCGCCATCGGCGGTTCTTCTCTGTGGCACTTTCCTGCGAGTCACCTCGACTGGGTGTTACCCAGCACCGCGCCCTGCGGAGTCCGGACGTTCCTCGGACCGGTCGTGCCGGTACGCGGCCGCCCGGCCGACTCACCACCGCCGTCCATTGAACCACGCCGGGCCCCCGGCCGGACCGTGCGGTCAGACGGAGGTCCGCTGCGGCGCCCGACGGGCCCGGACCACCCGGTGGCGGGCCAGCGAGCGGAAGACCGTCAGGTGCACCGGTACCAGCATCTTCCAGTAGAGGAACCCGAACACACCCTTGGTTCGCAGCGCCCCGACCTGGACCACCTCGTCGCCGTCGACGGCGTAGCCCAGCCACGCCTCACCCGGCGCCCAGCCCCGGCCACGCAGGATCAGACGGCCGGGGGTGCGGTCGACCACCGTCCACCAGTCGACGTCGGCGCCGTCGGCCACGACGGAGGGGCGGTGGAGCGTCCAGTGCTCCCCCATCAGCCGCCCGAGCAGCCGCCGGAGCTGCCACAGGGGCGCCAGGCCGTACCAGTCGTCGTCGCCACCGATGCGGTCGAGATCGGCGTCGAGGTCGGCCTCGGGCGCCCCGTCGGCCGGGACCACCACCCGCTCGGCGTAGACCCCGTCGACCAACCCGGAGCCGAGCCGCATCAGCCCGTGGTCGAGCTCGGCCGCCTGGGCGTCGAGCGCCGCCCTGATCGCCGCCACCACACCCACCGGCTCGATCCCGAACGCGGCGTCGGTGCGGGCGGCGTCGAGCACCACCACCTCGGTGACCAGGCTCTCGATCAGGGCGTGGCTCACCGTCGAGTCGACCGGGGTCACCAGGTCGACCCAGTACGAGGACAGTCGAGGGGTGAGGTACGGCACGTCGAGGATGAGACGCCGGGGCAGGCCCCGGGCGTCGGCATAGGCCGCGATCATCTCCCGGTAGGTCGTGACCTCGGGACCGCCGATCTCGTAGACGCCGGGCGCCACGGTGACCGAGCGCACCAGGTACTCGATGACGTCGCCCAGGGCGATGGGCTGAATGGCCGTGCGCACCCACCGGGGGCAGACCATGAACGGCAGGCGCTCGGTGAGGTGGCGCAGCATCTCGAACGAGATGCTCCCGGAGCCGAGCACCACCGCCGCCCGGAGCTCGACCACCGGCACCCCGGCGGCGCCCAGGGCCGTTCCCACCTCCTGACGGCTCACGAGGTGCTCCGACGAGGGATCCTCGCCCAGCCCACCGAGGTAGACGATGCGCCCCACCCCGGCGGTGGCGGCCGCCCGTCCGAAGGCCTCGGCGAGGCGCCGGTCGCGGTCACGGAACTCGCCGACGTCGAGGCTGTGGACCAGGTAGTAGGCGACGTCGGCGTCGGCGAGGACGGCAGCCATCCCAGCCTCGTCACCCACGTCGACGGCCACCGACCGCCCACCCGGGACGGCCGATCCGCTCCGGGAGCAGGCCACGACCTCGTGACCGTCGCCGCTCAACCGGGCGACCAGGGATCGCCCCACGAAGCCGGTTGCGCCGGCGACCACGGTTTTCACCTGGGGTCCAAGGCCCCGGGGGTCCCGAACATTCCGGGGTGGTCGATCCGGCGCTCTACGCTCTGGGCGATGTCTCACCCGCTTGCCGTCGCCGAAGCCGCCCTCCTCGAGGAGCGCCGACCCCTGACCCGCCCCGAGGTCGACGCGATCGCCGCCCTGTCGCTCGACGAGCTGCCCGACCTCATCGCCCTCGCCCACAAGGTCCGCCTGGCCTACTGCGGGCCCGAGGTGGAGCTCGAGAGCCTCATCAACGCCAAGTCGGGAGCCTGCCCCGAGGACTGCGCGTTCTGCTCGCAGTCGGTTCGCTACGCCACCGACGTCGACGTCTACGCCTTCCTCGACCTCGACGAGGTGCTCGAGGCCGCCCACGCCACCAAGGCGGTCGGCGCCACCCAGTTCTGCATCGTGGTCGCCGTGCGCGGTCCCGAGGAGCGGCTGCTGCGCAAGGTCATCGACGCCGTGCACGCCGTGCACGACCAGACCGGCCTCGAGGTGGCGTGCTCCCTCGGCATCCTGACCCCCGAGCAGGCGACCCGCCTCGCCGACGCCGGGGTCCGGCGCTACAACCACAACCTCGAGGCGTGCCGAGAGGTCTTCCCGCAGATCTGCACCACCCACACCTACGACGACCGCGTGGAGACCGCCCGCATCGCCATGGACGCCGGGATGGAGCTGTGCTGCGGCGGCATCATCGGCATGGGCGAGACGCTCTCGCAGCGCATCGACTTCGCGTTCGAACTCGCCGCTCTCGCTCCGTGCGAGGTGCCCCTCAACCTGCTCGATCCGCGCCCCGGCACCCCGCTCGAGGACCAGGGCGTCCTGTCTCCCCGCGAGGCGCTCCAGGCCATCGCCCTGTTCCGGTTGATCCTCCCCGGCACCTGGCTGCGGCTGGCGGGCGGTCGCGAGCGGGTGCTCGGCGAGCTCCAGGCGATGGGCCTGGTGGCCGGCGCCAACGGCCTGATCGTCGGGAACTACCTCACCACCACCGGGCGCAGCCCCGACGACGACAAGGCGATGCTCGACGCCCTCGGCATGCCCGTCGCCGAAGGCCCCGGAGAGGGCCGCTTCGTCGTCGACGGAACCGGTGCCCACGCCCGCCCTGCGCAGGCCCCGAAGCGCTCCATCCCCGTCACCTCCCGCTGAGGTCGGCGAGCGCCGACGGCAGCGTCAGCGCTCGTTGAACGACAGCAGCACCGGGCCGTCGGGACCGGGTGCGAGGCGCGTCAGCGTCGCGTTGTCGAGGCGCATCCGCCACTGGTGCAACGGGCCCAGACCGAGCGCCCAGCACACGACCGCCTTGATCGGCGACACGTGGCTCACCGCCACCACCGGACCGTCGCGGAGCTGACCGAGCACCTCGGCCGCGAACGCCCCCACGCGCACCTGCACCTCGGCAAGGCTCTCCCCGCCCGGCGGGGCGAACGCCGGGTCGGTCCGCCACCGGGCCTGGAGGTCACGCGGCAGGTCGGCGAGGGGCGTGCCCTCGTGGTCGCCGTAGTCGACCTCGATCAGGCGGTGGTCGAACCCCACGGGCAGTCCGAGTTCGGCAGCGACGATCTCGGCGGTCTCCCGGGCCCGCAGCAACGGGCTCGACAGCACCCGCACCGGACCGAACGCCGCCACCCGCAGTGCCGCCGCGGCCGCCTGCTCGCGCCCCGTGGCGTTGAGGGGCGGATCCGAGCGACCGAGCAGGAGCCCGTCGCGGTTGGCGTCGGTCTGGCCGTGCCGGACCAGGATCAGCGCGCTCACGAGCCCGCCTGCAGCCGGCCGGTCCGCCAGAAGTCCCGACGCACGGCCGGGACCCAGAGGTCGAACTGGCCGATCACCCACCAACAGGCGACCAGGCCGACCACCTCCTCGATCAGCACCGCCCACCAGACCGGGAGCAACGCCGAGTCGCCGAAGCCGGTGCCGGTCACGGGCCACCAGAACAGGTGGGCGTCGGTCCAGGCTCCCGACAGCACCAGACCGGCGAAGATCCCGATGGGCAGGCACAGCCAGCGGCGGCGCGCCAGGCGCTTCCCGCCGAGTGGCCAGCACATCACCACGAGCAGTGCCACGACCGCGAACGCCAGGGTGTGCCCGAAGGCCCGGTGCCCCACCGGCAGGTCGACGGCCAACGGCAGCAGGGCACCGAACGCGATCAGCCGGTAGTCGAGGCCGACACTGCGGAAGACGTTGGCGACCAGGAGCACCGAGAGCCCGACGTACCAGAGGAACACGGACTCACCCGGCGTCGAGCGCCGCGTTGACCAGCAGGTCGGCGTCGGCGTTCTGCTCGCGCCGCACGTGGACGAGCTCGTGGTCGGCCCACTCGTCGACCAGGGCCCGGGCCTCCGCGACCAGCGGTCGTAGGTGGGGCTGCTTGACCTTCCACGCTCCGGCCACCTGCTGGACGACCAGCATGGAGTCACCGCGGACGAGCAGGCGCCGCGCCGGATACGCCCGAGCGGCGTGGAGACCGGCGATGAGGGCCCGGTACTCGGCGACGTTGTTGGTGGTCTCGCCGATCCGCTCGCTCACGGTGGCCAGCACCCGGCCGTCGCCGTCGGCCACGACCGCGCCGATCGCCGCCGGCCCGGGATTACCGCGAGAACCGCCGTCGAACGACACGACCACCAGTGCCAGCGCGTCATCGGCCGGCGCCGGAGCCTGCAGAGCCACGGGGTCCGGGTCGAAGAGGGTCACGGCACCAGGATCGCGCCGCAGTTGTCGCAGTGGGCGACCGTGCCGGCCGCGGCCGTGCGGAGCGCGTCCGCCTCGATGGCCGGGATGGTCAGGTGACACCCCTGACAGGTGTGCCCGACCAGCTTGGCGACCCCGACGCGGTACGCCGATGCGCTGCGGCACCGCTCGTAGAGCGCCAGCAGTCCGGCGTCGACGTCGGCAGCCGCCGCGTCGCGAACGGCGGTCTCGGCGGCGATCTCGGCGTCGACCGCGGCGACGGCCCGGGCCAGGGCGTCGGTCGCGGTGGCGAGGTCGGCGGTGGCGACGTCACGGGCGGCGGCGATCCGGGCCACCTCGGCGTCGAAGGGCTCGCGCTCCTCCATCACCAGGAGCGCCTGCTCCTCGACCTCACCCTGGTGGCGCCGCAGCATCTCGACGTCGGCCTGGAGCGCCTGCAGCTCCTTGATGGCCGTGACCTCACCCGAGTAGAGCTTGGCGTGGGCGGCGTCGGCCTGGGCCTGCAGCCCCTGGGCCTCGTCCTCGAGCCGCTGCTGGGTGCGGGCCAGCTCCGAGAGCGGCGCCAGGACCTCGGCCTCCTCGGCCGCCAGGGCCGCCAGCACCGACTCGGCGGCCGACACCATCTCGCGCTCCGGGAGCGTGGCGTGCCGGTGCCGCATCTGGTCGAGGGTGCGGTCGTGGTCCTGGACGAGCAGCAGGGCGGCGAAGGGTTCCACGCCCCGACCCTAGGGCCTGACGGTGGTGGTGGGCGTCGGCGGCCGGGTCGTCGTGACCGGGGCGATCGTCGTGGTCGGTCGGGGCGTCGTGATCGTCGGCCGCGGGGTGGTCGTGACCGTGGGCTTGTTGATCACCACGCTGGGCGGCGGGGTCGTCACCGGGACCAGGACGCCGTCGCGGTACTCGTAGCCGGGCGGGATGGTGGACCGGCCGGTCGGCTGGATGAACTGACCCGGCCCGTCACACCAGGCGGGCGGTGGGGCCCAGTCGCTGGGCGTCACCCCGGAGAGCTGGCTGGTCATGAACTTGCGGAAGACCGTGGCCGGGATGTTGCCACCGAACCCGGCCCCGGGCACCCGACCCGTGGGGTTGCCGTGCCAGACGGCCGCCGCCAGGACGGGCGTCATCCCGATGAACCAGGCGTCGGCACGGTTGTCGGTCGTGCCGGTCTTGCCCGCGACCTGCCAGCCCGGGACGGCGGCACCCGTACCGGTGCCGCTCGTCACGACGTCCTTCATGACGTCGAGGGTGCACAGGGCGGCTTCCTCGTCCATCGCCCGGGTGCCCGGGTGGGGCTCCTGGTAGATGGTGACTCCCTGGGCGTTGACGATCTTCTCCACGAAGTACGGGTCGCGGTGCACACCGGTCGCGGCGATGGTGTTGGAGACGGTGGCCATCTCCATGGGGGTCCCCTCGACGGTGCCGAGGGTCAGGGTCAGGATCGGCTTCAGGGTGGTCTGGGTGATCCCGAGCTTGTGGGCCATGTCCATGACCTTCGGGAACCCGAG